>NZ_JAUBRA010000020.1:0-90130 GCF_036701555.1 Microcoleus sp. Pol10D4 | reverse complement strand
TCTGCCTCATTGTAGTTTTTTTTCCATGATTATGGGATGTTTGGTTTCACCCTTTTTTAATTCGCCAACAGTCTCTTGAAACCGATCCTACACAAACTTTGGTCTCTCTCGCTTGAGACTAATGGAGTTAGTAAGGTGCTTATGACGAGCCCTACCGCTGTTAGTTACAGTTTCAAACCCCTCATGGTGAAAACATCCCTGACAGCTTATAAATATGTTTGATAAATCTACATCAAAATCAAACAGGAACATTTCTGATGGTACAACCAAGCAAACCCACCTCCGAGACTCTCCAAAATTATCAAGGAATCGGAGTCCCAGATGAAAGTCTGCCAGTGATTTTGCAGCGCGGCGGCGATGAATTGCTGCTGTCAAAAGTGGACGATCGCTTTACAGTCCGCCCCTCATCAACAGCATCAGCCTCAAATGATTGGACTGCAACAACTGGGGCAAAACTCAACCGTCGCGTCGGCCAAAGCAATCTGGAAGAATATCTCGTTACACCCGATCGCCTAGAAGCAGCAATGCAAGCAGCCCGCGCCAGCGATGCTGTAGCTTTTGCCAGCCACGTCTATTGCCCCGCGAACAATCCCAGTACATTCTTTTATTTAACCGACCAAATTACCATTCAATTTGGCGAACAAGTAGACGAACAATCGCGAAAAGCGATCGCCAATGCAGCAGCTTTAAAAATAGTCCGGCCAGTAGAAGGAATTGCTAACACCTTCGTCTGCGAAGTCACCAAACAAGCAACAGAAAACCCGGTCAAAATTGCCAACCGCCTGACAAGATATCCAGAAGTTCTGGTAGCTGAACCCAACATTGTAGTAGAGACGCAGCAGCATTACACGCCCCGCGATCCGCTTTATCCCAAACAGTGGTATCTAAACAACAAAGGCGGCAACGAACTTGTCGGCGGTGCTCAAATTTATGCAGAACCAGCTTGGAACCTGACTCGCGGAGTTCGATCGATCGTAATTGCCATCGCCGACGATTCAGTTGACATCACCCACCCAGATTTTCAAGGCCAAGGCAAAATCGTCTCACCCATCGATTTCAAAGACGGCGACACTTCCCCGATGCCAGTCGCCGACTCAGACAACCACGGCACAAGTTGTGCCGGCGTCGCCGTTGCTGAAGAAAACGGCAAAGGCATTGTCGGCGTCGCCCCCGGCTGCGCCTTGATGCCCATCCGTACCAGTGGTTTTCTCGATGACAATTCTGTCGAAAAAATCTTTAATTGGGCGATCGAAAAAGGTGCCGCCGTCATTTCTTGCAGTTGGGGGCCTGCGGCAGTTTACTATCCCCTTTCCCTGCGGCAGAGTGCCGTTATCACCAAAGCAGCAACCCAAGGGCGGGGCGGCAGAGGCTGCGTTATTCTGTTCGCTGCCGGCAATGCCAACCGCCCAGTCAACGGCACAATTAACGAGAAAGGCTGGCCCAACAACGTCCTGGGCGGTCAAACTAGATGGCTGGCAGGATTTGCCGTCCACCCCGACGTAATTGCCGTCAGCGCTTCCACTTCCCTCAACAAAAAAGCAGCCTACAGCAATTGGGGCAGCAGCATCTCGGTTTGCGCCCCCAGCAACAACGCGCCGCCGGGAACTTGGTTGCCAGAAACCGGATTTATCGGCACGCCGCCGGAGGTGACGCAGTATTTGCCCGGTTTGGGGGTGTTTACTGCCGATCGAGTGGGCGATCGGGGCTACGACTGGGGGGACTATACTGATACTTTTGGCGGTACTTCCAGCGCCACTCCAGTAGTCGCTGGGGTTGCAGGGTTGATACTTTCGGCTAACCCCCGTTTGACGGCGCGGGAAGTGCGGGGAATTCTCGAACAAACTGCTGAGAAAATTGTCGATCCCGATCCCGATCCCCAGTTGGGCAATCGCATGGGAAATTACGATCCTAACAACGGCCGCAGCGATTGGTTTGGTTACGGGAAAGTGAATGCTTTTAAAGCTGTGCAAGCTGCGGTGAGAAAGGGCGGCGGCAATCCGAATATCGGGGGTACAGTGTTCAGCGATATTTCTGGACATTGGGCACAGAAGTTTATTGAAGCTTTGGCTGCGGCGAATATAATTAGCGGTTTTCCTGACGGTTCTTTTAGGCCTGATGACAGTTTAAACCGTGCTCAATATGCGGCGCTGTTGGTGAGTGCGTTTAGTCCGATTCCGAGGGTGCCGGCTACAAATTTTATTGATGTTTCTGCTACTTTTTGGGCGAGAAGTGCGATCGAACGGGCAAATCGGGGGGGGTTTTTGGCGGGGTTTCCGGGGTTGAAGTTCGGCCCGAATCAGAATTTAACTAAGGCTGATGCGATCGTGTCTTTGGTTAACGGTTTGGAACTTAAGGGCGGCAATCCTGATACTTTGAAAGTTTACACCGATCGCTCTCAAATTCCTAATTATGCTTTAAGTGCGATCGGCACAGCAACTGCTTTGAAGATTGTGGTTAATTATCCTTCCCGCGATTGGCTTTCGCCGCTGCGGGACATTACCCGCGGTGAGATTTCGGCTTTGATTTACCAGACTTTGGTGGCGATTAATCGGGCAAAGGCGATCGATTCTCCTTACATTGTTTAATCGCGATCGGTTCGTAGTGAGGACTGAATTCCTGATAATTTTATGAGGACTTTAGTCCTCACTACAAACCTATTTTATTGTGGCATTTTTAAGCTCGAAAATCCCCCAAAGCTTTCAAGGCAAATTGTGGCAAAGCCAACATCCTCCGCCACCGCCAAGGTTCTTGATAAAGCCGATACAACCATTCTAAATGATTGTCGCAAAACCAAGCAGGGGCGCGAGTTTTTTTGCCCGCCCAAATATCAAAACTGCCGCCAACTCCCACCCAAATCGAATCAGGACAAAGATGCCGGTGTTCGGCAATCCAAAACTCTTGGCGCGGCACTCCCAAGCCCACAAAAATCAGTTTTGGCTGCATTTCTTTCAAGCTTTGATCCAAGTCTTTTTGTTCGTGTGGCGAGAGATATCCATGCTGAGAAACAATCGACAATCCCTTAACTTTTTGCTGCCAATTTTCTGCTGCCGCCTCCGCAATTCCGGGGTAACCTCCGAAGAAAAATATTGATTCAGAATTCGGCAAGTTTCCGGCAGCTTCTAACAGCGATTCTGCTAATTCAATCCCCGGATAGCGCTGTGCCGGTTTGCCACGCAGCCGCAAGTACAACACCACTCCCGAACCGTCGGGAATCACGAGTTCCGCTTTGCGGATTACATCTGCTAAGGCCTGATTTTGCTCGGCTTGCATGGCCATTTCAGCATTCAAAGTCACCACATGACTTCCTAACCCTTGATGCAGACGCTCCATCAGCCAACCTGCATAATCATCTAATATGTGAACTGGTAGTCCCAGCACTGAAAATTGCGGCTGCGATCGATCCATATTTTTTTATTTGAGATTCCTACACACCTAGTTATTTAAATTAGCTTAGATTGGCGATCGACGCTAGACCAGTTTTGGTCGCAAAAAACCCGGTTTGTGCCACCCAGAGTCTGTTAAGTCATCGTTCTGTGGCCCAGAAACCGGTTTTTTTGTAAGCGACGAGTCGCGCAAGTTCATTAGAGTTTGCCCGCCAAGTGCGATCGAGCATTAGCGTTCGATTTTTTTGACAGAGCCGTCTGCGTACCATTCCATCGGTACTAGCTCAATTTTACCATTAATTTTCACTGTAGAGTAGACAACTTTCACGAAAGGAACGCTGTTGTTATTGTGGTTTTGGGTAGACATGGCAATTACCTTTTTGTGTTTGGATAACTTGAGAAATAATCTAATCTCTGATATATTTAAAAGTCTATTCACCCCAAATCTACTCGCATCAGGAAAAAGCAGGAAAACGAAATGGCGATCGCAAAAAACCAGCGGCAAACCAGGTTAGATTATTACTACGAGCAAATCAAAACCATCATCCTCAAGCGCCAGAACCCAATTACTGGTTTGCTGCCCGCGAGTACCGCCGTTAACGCCCACGGCGACTACACCGATGCCTGGGTGCGCGACAACGTGTACAGCATTCTCGCGGTTTGGGGTTTGGGTTTAGCTTACCGCAAAATTGATGGAGATCAGGGCAGGACATTTGAACTCGAACACAGCACAGTCAAACTGATGCGCGGCTTGCTGTTTGCGATGATGCAGCAATCGAGCAAAGTAGAACGTTTTAAAAATACTCAGTCGCCGCTAGACGCCCTGCACGCTAAATACAATACTCAAACGGGAAGTATTGTTGTCGGTGATGACCAGTGGGGACATTTACAGTTAGACGCTACATCTATATTCTTATTAATTCTTGCTCAAATGACGGCTTCCGGGCTGCACGTAATTTTTACAATTGATGAAGTCAATTTCGTGCAAAATTTAGTTTACTACATCGGTAGAGCCTACCGCACGCCGGATTACGGAATTTGGGAAAGAGGTCATAAAATCAATCGCGGCAATGCAGAATTGAACGCCAGTTCAGTTGGCATGGCAAAAGCAGCGCTGGAAGCAATAAATGGGTTGGATTTGTTCGGAATTAAAGGCTCTCAAGCATCGGTGATACACGTTTTGCCAGACGAAATTGCCAGAAGTCGCATAACTTTGGAATCGCTTTTGCCTCGCGAATCGAGTTCAAAAGAAGTAGATGCCGCTTTATTGAGTGTGATTAGCTTTCCGGCTTTTGCTGTGGAAGATCGAGAATTAATAGAACGGACTCGAAATAAGATTATTGACAAATTGCAAGGAAATTACGGCTGCAAGCGGTTTCTGCGGGACGGACACCAAACAGTGTTGGAAGATGCCGATCGCCTGCACTACGAGCCCACAGAATTAAGGCAGTTCGAGCACATTGAATGCGAGTGGCCGCTATTTTTCACTTATTTATTGTTGGACGGCATATTTCAGGGAAATCAAGCCCAAGTGCAAGAGTACCAGCAGCGTTTGGAATCTTTAGCAGTCGATCGCTCTGGTGTGCCGCTACTACCAGAATTGTACTACGTCCCCGCCGAAAATATAGAAGCAGAAAAGCTAAATCCCAGCAGCCAGCAGCGCTTACCCAATGAAAATATTCCCCTAGTTTGGGCCCAAAGTCTGTATTTTCTCGGTCAATTGCTAAATGAAGGATTAATCGCAGTGGGCGATATCGATCCGCTGGGAAGGCATCTGTCAGTGGACCAACACAGAGAACCTTTAGTGCAAATTGCACTGTTAGCTGAAGACGAAGATTTGCAAGCAGAATTAGCCGCTAACGGCATTGCCGCGCAAACCCCAAAACAGGTAGAACCTATTCAAGTCCGCCAGACTAAAGAATTATCAGCTATTTACACCCAAATTGGACGCAACGACCAATTAGGCTTAACCGGCCGCCCCGTGCGCCGTTTGCGGAGTTTAACAACTTCTCGGGTGTTTAAAATTCGCGAAGAGGCGATCGTATTTCTCCCCTCATTTTTGAACAGACAAGAGTTTTACTTAACTTTAGATTACCATTTTTTAGTAGCTCAAATCAAGAGCGAAATAGCTCACATTCACCGCCACTGGTATCAGTTGGGACGCCCTACGGTAACGCTGATGCTGACTCACACGATGCTGGAAACCGGGCGGGAAGCGTTGTTAGAATTAATGAAGGAATTCCGGGATGGACACTGTAACAACACGCCAGTTAAACTCGGAAATCTTAAGCAGTTAATGCTGACCGCTGGCACCGAAAGAATTGATTTCATGCACGATTTTGAATTTACCGAATCTCCGGTGACAGGTGCAGTAGAAACGCGCAGCTATCTAACTTACAATCCGGAAAAAACTTGGCCTTTGGGTCACACGCAAGAATTTAAATTAGAGTGCGAAACTAATACTCAATTCTTGCTAACTAGCCTGCGCGATTCAGAAAACTTGTACGAACAAATAGAGTTGCTGCACACGTTAGTTCGCCTCAAAGGATTAAATTTTGATACGGGATTTGGAGGGGCGGAAGAAACAGTTAAAGTTGTGGATTTGCTCAACGAAGTTTATATAAAAGCTGGAGAAAGTTCGCAATCAAAAATCCAATGGGCAGTCATCCGCCATGCCGCAGGTTTGCTGGACAAAGTTGATATCAGCTTGTCCGATGCGGTGACAGACATTTTGGTGCGGCAAAAACAGATTGCTGTGGGGAAAGCTTACAGCGAAGATTCGATAATTTCGCGACCCGGATCTTACACGGAAGTGATGGACAAAATTCGCCAATTCTGCGGAGAAGACATTCGCGATCGAGTTCTAACTCAAGAAGTTCTCATCTACCTCGGCCTGCTAATTAAAGCCGAACCGCAGTTATTTAAAGGCCTGCTGACGCTAAGAGTTAGCTACTTTATTTTGCTGCTGACTAGCGAGTTTGCCCGCGAATTGGGAGTTACGCAAAATGAAGCTTACGAACATTTAATGCAGCTAAGCCCCTTTGAAATCAAAAATCGCCTGCGCCAAGTGTTGACAGAATACGAGGAAATGAATCAAATCCTCAAACAGCAAGAATCCCTGCGCGTCAAACAGCCGGAAAAAGATATTGAATGGGTAGTAGCGCCAGTTTCTGAAGAACCAACCATGCCTGGGGGAGGATGGCGCCGAAAGCGGCAAATGGAAGGTACTGTCAATCGCGTACCGAAGGATTTTTATCCGAGTGTTTGGGGACTGCTGCGGCACTGCAAAGGCTTGATAATTGGCGACAAATTAGAGCGTCGCAATCGGTTAGATAGCCATATCATTTTATCGGAAATGACACCCGGTGAAAAGAATTTCGCGCTACAAATCGAGCATTTGCTGAATAAAATTGTCGCACCGGAATATCGACAAGTCAATATTGAGGCGCTGATGGAGTTGGCGGCGATCGCCCAGCGCAACCCAGAATTGCAAGTAGAAGAATACATCGTTTTAGATGTATTAGTCGGTCACGCAGTGCGCCTGAATTGGCAAGGAAAACACCCGGAAAGAGCGGGAAAATACGACGAAGATAAAGCCGCGGCTTGGCAAGCTTTTTACAATACTTCGCCTTACGTTTGCGCGAGTCATGTACTCGATGCTTTCCGATTCTTGACGAAGTTTGGATAGAGTGAGGGCGGGTGGTTAATACAAGTCTCGATTGACCTGTTTGTAGTAACGACTTCCGTCCTTTCTTTGCCAACTCATCAGCAAGGGCGAAAGTCCTAACTACAAAGTTATTACATTTTTGCAACAAGTCAAGTAAACTGAATATTCGCAGTAAAATAATGTCAGCTATTAGCTCAATTACACGCGCCATAATCAAAGCTTACTTAGAAGTCTTCATCGAAAACCTTGTCAATGAATACAGAGGACGGCTAATACCGAAACTTGATATTCCAGCAGCATATTTATCATGCAAATCCTCTAAAGGTCAATTGAAACCGTTTCAGGCTGCTATTATGCCCTCAGAGTTGCTGCGGATTAACGAGTTTGAAAGAGGTTTCAGCAGCAGCTTGGGCACAACTTATGAAGAATGTGCAAAACTCATTGCTTTGGAACATCACCAAGAAGCAAGCAGAAGCTATGAAATTTCTGGCGAAGTTAGCATAGAGGCTATCCATGAAATTGAGCGTCAGATAGCGCTATTTGAGAAGTCAGCCGACAAAAATGCAAATAAACCTGCTTTTGAAGAAATGATAGAAGCTGTTCTTGAGGCTCCCAAAACTAACCATTTAGTTACGCGATCGGTCACAGTCAAAGCAGATTTGTACGTGCTATCCCGTGACGGGAGGAAATTTTTCTTTGAAATTAAAGGATCGAAACCCAACAAAGGACAATGCTTGGAGGTAATTCAACGACTGCTGAGATATCATTTACTGTGCGGACTGTCTCGACCCGATGCTCAATCTTATTATGCTATGGCTTACAATCCTTACGGGCCAAATCGTTCAGATTATAAATGGTCAGTGGCAAGGAAGTACACGCCTTTTGAACAAGCTGTCATTATGGGACATGAGTTTTGGAATATTATAGGGGGAGAGACTGCTTACGAAGAACTTTTGGATATATATCAAGAAGTCGGGCGGGAGAAGGGTAAGTATATGCTTGATGCTCTTGCTTTTGGATTTTAGTAAAGTATGAGTTTCTTCAGCTTTCTCTTTTCAGTTAACTAATATTTAAAATAGAGTTGAGGAGAAATAAAAGTGTCAGAGCAACTTCATGAATTATTAGCATTTGTTTTAGAAAAAGAAGTAGGACTGCCGGCCAGAAAGTCTCGCTCTTTCGCCGGTCATTTTGCGGAGTTAGAAGAATTTTTTAACTTACAAGCAGAAACACTCAGAAACGGCATCAGCAGCATATCGGGCAAAAGAGCCCTGAGATTTACTCCCGATGAGATTGAACGCATTTTAGCATTTATATCTTCAGGCCAACTGTCGCTGCAACTTACTATCGCTGAAAATTTTTTAGCCAGCATTTGTCGAGATTTTACTGGGCGACAGCTAGTTATGGTTGAAAATCTGACTTTAGGGAAAATTCATCCCAACCCATTTTTAATTAGGGCGTTAAATTTGGACACTCCCGAAGAAGTTGTCAGGCTCAATGTTTATATGACTGCTACTAGGTCTATTGTCACTTCAATGGGATTTTTTATTCAAAAACTATTGATATCTTGTTCTGAAAGTGCAGAAATTCCACCGGAAGAGTCTGGATGGGACGCAATTAAAACTACCAGTGATGGCGAGAAATGCTGGATACAGGTAAAAAGTGGCCCGAATGATATGGATAAAGACCAGATAGTATATTGGGCTGCCAAAATTGAG
Organism: Microcoleus sp. Pol10D4; assembly: GCF_036701555.1. Taxonomy (NCBI): domain Bacteria; kingdom Bacillati; phylum Cyanobacteriota; class Cyanophyceae; order Oscillatoriales; family Microcoleaceae; genus Microcoleus; species Microcoleus sp. Pol10D4. Next base: position 81,365 of record NZ_JAUBRA010000020.1, on the reverse strand, counting down.
GAAAAAATTCAGGAGGGCGATCGCGCTTATATTGGTATAGCTTACGGTAAAAGAACGAATAAAACTGTAACACTTGGTTTGCTGAAGCAAATTTTGCCAAATTCGGAAATGATCACTTTAATAGGTCGAGAACTGTGGGATTTTGTCAGTGAAGATACTCGCTATACTGTGAATCTGTTTGAAGTGTTGCGTCAGTCGGCTAGTCAAGTTTTAGCACAAAGTTCTATTGATGAAGCTATAGAAAGGTGTAGCGATCGACTAATCGCTGAATTTATCGGAAAGTACGGCGAGGGAAGTCAAGGTGTTTTTAACTATATAGCAGATATATTTTGATTTACAAGTTCGTAGTAGCGCCCAAACGCTACTACAAACCCCAAACTACAAAACTCCTTTAGAACTCGGAATCCCACTGGCGCGCCGCGGGTCGATTTCTACCGCCATCCGCAGAGCTCGCGCAAATGCCTTAAACGCCGCTTCCACAATGTGATGAGAATTCCCGCCCTGCAACTGTCGAATGTGCAGTGTCATCTGACTGTGGTTCACCACCGCCGAAAAAAACTCTTTCACTAATTCAGTATCGTAAGTGCCGATCCGCTGGTTGGGAATTTCCAAGTTGTAACTTAAGTGAGGCCGTCCCGAAAAGTCTAGCACTACCTCAATTAAAGCTTCATCGAGAGGGGCGATGAAATGGCCGAAGCGAGAAATGCCCGATCGATCCCCGACAGCTTTTGCTAGGGCTTGGCCCAAGGTAATTCCCACATCCTCGTTCGTGTGGTGGTCGTCAATCTCCAAATCCCCGATCGCCTGCACGTCCAAATCGATCAATCCGTGAGAAGCAATCTGGTGCAACATATGGTCTAAAAACGGAATCCCCGTAGACGCCTTGCAAGTTCCCACACCGTCGAGATTGAGGCTAGCAGTGACATCCGTTTCCAGTGTCGTGCGTTTCACCAAGGCGGCCCTACCTGGTTGAACTGAAGTTGCAGGAGGTACAGAAGGGCGATCGATTATCTCCATAATTCGCAATTGGTCATTCATTAGTTATTGATAATTAGTAATTTGAGAACGGGATTTTTTTAGTGTTGAGTCTCAAGCGAGGGGCTGGTTCTGCATGCAACTGACATCAGACACCAATGTCAATCAAGGGATTTTTGGTGGGTGGGGGCGGGTTTATTTAACCTGTCTGTCACGGGAGAAAGTTTTTGGTGAACCCGCCCCTACAGGTTCTTGAAAATGGTGCAAGATGCGAGTGGGTGGGGGCGGGTTTATTTAACCTGTCTGTCACCGGAGAAAGTTTTTGGTGAACCCGCCCCTACAGGTTCTTGAAAATGGTGCAAGAAGATGCGAGATAAAACTTACTTGTTAAAGTTAAAGTTTATGATCTCAACCCGCCCCTGAATAACTCAAAATTATCGAAAACTGTTACATTCCCATGATTTCGTAACCGGCATCGACATACAAAACTTGACCCGTAATCCCGCTAGCGAGATTGCTGCACAGAAAAGCCGCAGCATTTCCCACTTCCTGCTGAGTCACCGTCCGCCGCAGCGGGGCCACTTCCTCAACGTGGTGGATCATGTCCAGAATACCGCCAACTGCTGACGAAGCCAGAGTCCGAATCGGGCCAGAAGAAATCGCATTTACCCGAATATTTAACGGGCCGAGTTCAGCAGCCAGATAGCGAACATTCATTTCCAAAGCCGCCTTAGCAATTCCCATCACATTATAGTTAGGAACTACCCGGACGCCGCCCAAATAAGTCAGGGTCACAATACTGCCACCCTCGGCCATCAGGGGTTTAGCAGCAGCACAAAGCCGCACCAGCGAGTAAGCGCTAATATCCAAAGCATTGGAGAAACCTTGGCGCGAAGTGTTGGTGAAGTCTCCCGAAAGTTCGTCCTTGCCGGCAAAAGCCAGACAGTGAATCAGGACATCTAACTTGCCCCACTTGTCGGCGATGGTTTTAAAAGTAGACTCAATTTCGCTCTCGTCTTGGACATTGCAGGGCAAATACAGACTGGGATTGAGCGGTTCCACCAGTTCAGCGACTTTGCGCTCGTGCTTGCCTTTCTCGTCCTTCAAATAAGTTATGCCGAGGTTGGCCCCAGCTTTGTGGAGCTGCTGAGCGATGCCCCAGGCGATCGAGCGATTGTTGGCAATGCCCGTAACAAGAGCATTTTTTCCGGTCAAATCTATCATCTGTAGTTTATCTAAAAGCAACTTGCACCGTTCTCATTGGCTCTATGCGACAACCCCGCCAGTTTAGACACAACTGATTCAGATTTAACTGATTGAGACACAATTGAGACACAATTGAGACACAATTGATATTAATTTTGCTGTGGAGCTACATGGGGGGGAATTGAAAAAGTTAAGAGAAGGGCTAGATTTAATCATACAGCGTGTGTTTACCTTAACATTAGATGGAAGTAACAGAATCCCTAGATATTGGAGGTTAGGAAGTATATTTACTCAATAAGGTTAATCGGCAAGTTATAAAGTATTGATTAGTACAAAGGATCTAGTCGTGACGCATGATAGACCGCTAGCAGCCGTGTTCCGCCAAATCAGCGGCGGGGCGTTTCCACCCATTGTGGAAACCTTTGAACGGGGCAAGACAATTTTTTTCCCTGGAGACCCGGCTGAGCGCGTCTACGTTCTCATTAGAGGTGCTGTGAAGCTCTCCAGGGTGTACGAAGCAGGGGAAGAAATTACAGTCGCCCTCCTGCGCGAAAATAGCGTATTTGGGGTGCTGTCTCTGATTACGGGACACCGATCGGACAGGTTTTACCATGCGGTAGCCTTTACACCGGTGGAATTGATCTCGCTGCCGATCGAACAAGTTGAGAAAGCGCTCAAGGAAGACCCAGAATTGTCGATGGTGATGCTGCGGGGACTGTCGTCTCGGATTTTGCAAACCGAGATGATGATCGAAACGCTGGCCCACCGAGATATGGGTTCGAGACTCGTCAGCTTTCTGCTGATTCTGTGCCGGGATTTTGGCGTACCCGGTACAGAGGGGATTACGATAGATTTGAAGCTGTCCCACCAAGCGATCGCCGAAGCGATCGGCTCGACACGGGTAACTGTGACTCGTTTACTGGGCGATCTCAGGCAAGAAACAATGATCTCGATCCACAAGAAAAAGATCACAGTCCACAACCCGGTGGCCCTAAGCCAGCAATTCACTTGATGCCGAGAAAGTATAGGATTTTGGATTTTGGATTTTAGATTCAATCCAAAATCCAAAATCCAAAATCTAAAATCGGAATGACTGCTGGATACATCCTGGTATTTGTAATTTTAGTGTTGGGGGGTGTGATCGCCACTGTCAGCGATCGCCTTGGGACGAAAGTCGGCAAGGCAAGGTTGAGCTTGTTCAAACTTCGCCCCCGCGATACTGCTGTTGTTGTGACAGTAATGGCCGGCAGCATCCTGTCCGCACTGACTCTGGGCATTTTGTTTGCGACTAGCAAACCGCTGCGAACAGGAGTTTTTAGAATAGACGAAATTCAAAAAAGACTTAACAACGCCCGCAGAGAACTCAACCAAACCACTCAAGAAAAAAATCGAGTTGAAACTGAATTAACTCAAGCCAGAGCCGCTCAAGCGCAAGCTAGAGCCAATTTAGAGCAAATTAATCAATCCCTCCAAACGGCTAATGCTGAGCAAGCTCGGACGCAAACAAAATTAAACTCGCTGCGGGCCCAGCTCAACAGCGTGCAAGCAGCCAAGTCTAAAACTGAACAGCAGTTAAGTCAGGTAGAAGCGGCTAAATCTCAGACAGAAGAACAGCTCAGCAGTGTGGAAGCAGCTAAATCCCGCACCGAAGAACAATTGAAACTGGTCGAAACGGCCCGATCGAATACACAAGCTCAGCTCGATCGCACCCAGAACCAATTGAAAACAGTTTCTGCTCAAAAAACGACTTTAGGATCGGAAATCGCTCAACTGCAAGAGGAACGCCAACAGTTAATTGAGCAGCGAGAGCAGGTAAAAACTCAAATTGCCCAGCGCGATCGAGAAATTGCCAAGCGAGAGGCAGAAATTGCCCAGCGGGACAAGGAAATTGTCGCTCGCAACGAACTAATTGCCCAGCGAGACAAGGAAATTGCTCAGCGGGTGCAAAATCTGGCAGAGCGCGATCGAATAATTGTCGAGCGCGACAAAGTAATTGCCGAGAGGGAAGCACTCTTAGAAACCTTGGCACAGCAACAAGCTCAACTAGAACAGCAGCAAACTTTATTGCAGCAGCAAGTGCAAGTTTTGGAACGGGACTTTCAGGCAATCCGCGAGGGTACAGTTGCCATCAGGCGCGGTCAAATTTTAGCTGCTGGCGTCGTTCGCATTATCGAACCCGGTATGGCAAGTCGCGCGATCGATCGACTTTTGCAAGAAGCAAATAAAACCACCGTCGGACTCATGCAGCCGGAAAATAGGAAGGTTAGAGACCAGATTATTCAAATTACTAAAGCAGAAATCGATCAACTAATTAGTCAGATTAAAGACGGTCAAGACTACGTGGTGCGGATTGTCGCCGGCGCTAATTACCTGCGGGAAGAAAAGGTAATTAAGGTATTTGCAGAAGCAGAAATCAATCGAGTTGTTTTCCGCGCTGGAGATGTGATTGCAGGGGTTGCTGTCGATCCCGTGACTTTGACCGACGAACAGGTGCGGCAGCAGTTGCTGCAATTGATAGAAGCTTGTCAATTTCGCGCTCGCCTGATCGGTGTTGTCGGCGGTAGAGTTCAAGTGGCCGACAGTCAGATTGAAACTTTGGCTGGTTTTATCGAGCGGTTGCAGCAGTACGAGAAACCGCTGGACGTTCAGGCGATCGCCGCAGATGTCACTTACATCGCCGGCCCGCTTAAAATAGATTTAGTTGCTCTTGAAAACGGAGTCATTGTTTTTCGCACCGGACAACAAAAACAAGACTCAGGAGACTTGAAAATTAAAAATTAAATTTGGTAATTAATAATGGGTAACGGGCTATGATTTTAGGTTTCGATCCAGGTAAAGACAAATGTGGCATAGCTGTAATGGGTAGAGATAAGAAGGTCTGCTACCATCAAGTTGTGCAGTCCGAAGCAGCGATATCTACTATTCAATCTTTGTGCGAACAGTTTCCCATTGAGTTATTGGTAATCGGAGATCAAACGACTTCTAAGAGTTGGAAACAAAAACTGACGCAGAGTTTGTCGCCTGCGCTCAAAATTGTTCAGGTTGACGAGAGATACAGCAGTTTAGAAGCGAGGGAACGCTACTGGCAAATGTACCCTCCGACGGGACTTTCTCGCTTGATTCCCGAGGGAATGCGGACGCCACCGAAGCCAGTGGACGATATTGTGGCGATCGTCCTAATTGAGAGGTATTTAAACAAAAGTTAGTTAATTTTATAACCGTTACCACTGATTCTCTTTGATTATTAAGGAATCAATATATTTTTGCTGGTCTTGAATTTTTCACTTAAATAAAATACACCCTAAATTTAGAGGAGCGATCGTTGAATCACAATTAGGGCTACTTGATAACACCTTCGGTCAAGATTACCTTACCATTCTGCCGGACTTGCAGGCGTTCGGGGTTAATCGAATAGATAATATTGCCGTTAGTCGCTTCATAACTTCCGTCATCACCTGTAGTTACTTGCATGACATTGATTTGGGTGCCATTTATCTTGCTGAGGCCGCGGTAAAAAATATCGCCTTCCTGGGTTTTGCAAATGTATATAGAAAAGTTGGGCGTTGCGAAAGATTGCACCATTTCGGCCCTCGGACATCCCTCAACTTGAGCAATTTGCAGCGGTTGGTTATTGCCCAAAGTGTTGGGTGCGATCGCCCGAACTTTGCCAATCGGTTGATTTAGTGGAGTTGCTTCTGCTGAGGCGGTCAAAAAGCCTATCGCACTAATCCCCGCCATAACTAGAACTACTCCTTTAATACCCTTAACTCTATCTTTATAAAACATCTGGTCACTCCTGGTTTTAACTATATAATTACATCTTAAGCGATATTTGCTGGATATTAATAATATTTAATCTCAGAGGTGAAAGGTGCAGGAACACGGTACACCGTCGGTTTAAGTAAGGTGCGAACTGTGCACGCTACACCAGTAAAAATACATAAGTATGTCAATGCGATCGAAGGAAAGCAATCTCTTGTATTTAGGACTTTTTTAAGATTTTATGGCTTGTTCACGCTGATTCTAGAAACCGGGTTTCTTCATATATTTCTCGTTAGTAAACCTTTGATTTTCGTAGAAACCGGGTTTCTAGACGCCCATGCGATCGCGAACTGACTCAGTTACAGGGTAATGTTTATTTGTGCTTAGCTATTTAGTCAATAATAAAAAGGGAAACAGAAGATACATTTTTCCTCCCATTTCCCATTTTTAAAATAACCTTCGTCCTGACTGCGAACCTGGTAATTAATTAACTGCTGCCAACTGTTTGTCTTTGATTTCCACAGGCGCGGTTAATGCCTCTTCCAAATCCGCACAGCCGAGTTTTTCCTCCAAAATAGCCATCACTTCGCGGCCGAAATCATTGGAATTCCGCTGCCAAGCTTCTAAACAAATTTGCCCGAAAAACGAACCCAAAGGTTCGGGATTCCACAGCAATTTGCGCGCTGTCCAAGGCATCAAACTCATCGGATCGTAACCCGGTTGCAGAATATCCTTTTTAAAGGCGTATTCTTCTAAAATAGTGTGCGGCTGCAACCCGATAAAGAAAATAGCAGGTTCTACTTTATCTGCTCCGAAAATCCGCTCTAGTTCTCGGTGATAAGCAATAGTTTGCCGGATGGTTTCAAAGGTTTCGTCAATGACGTTAAACGAGTAATTCACGGAAACCACATCGTTGTAACCGGCTGCTTTTAAATCGCGACAATTCTCTAAAACTACTCGCAAGTTGTAGCCCATCCGCATTTTGCGAACCAGTTCCTGGGAACCACTGGTGATGCCGATTTCAAAGTAATTCATCCCCGTTTTTACCATCAAATCGCACAACTCTGGTGTGAGATTGTCCGCACGGATGTAAGCTGCCCAGTGTATGTCGTCCATGCCGGCGGCGATGATTTTTTGCAATAATTCAACTGCATCGTCGATGAATTTGCGTGCTGGGATAAATTGAGCGTCGGTAAACCAGAAATTGCGGATACCTCGATCGTACAATTGCCGCATCTCTGCTACCACCTCATCCGCTGGATTGATCCGCACTTGTTTCCCTTCAATCACCGTATAAATGCAGTAACAGCAATTATGAGGACAGCCGCGCTTGGTTTGGACTCCGACATAGAAGTCCATATCCTGCAGATAATAGGAAAATTCCGGCCAAATGGTTTCGATGTAGTTATAGTTGCAGGCTGTTTTCTCGATGTTGGCTGGTTTTTCGTGAATTAGCTTCGCGCGTGGCACGGTTTCTCCCACCACATAACATCTTTCCTCGGCCAAATCTTCGCCCTTAATCAACTTCTCCAGCAAAGCTTCGCCTTCCCCCACCGAAACCACAGTTCCCGTCGGCAAACTGCGGCCCAACTGCTCGTAAAACACGCTCACAGCACCGCCTCCGACCACTGCACGAGCTTCGGGGCGGTATTTCCGGGCCCGCTTCAATCCGCGCTTAATCAGTCCCAAATTGCGCCAGAGTTCGGTGTAGTAAGACGCGGCTAAACGCAGTCCTCCGAGGGCTCCCCGGAACTTGATCAGCGGATTTTTGGCGTAGTAAAACTCGAAGGCATTTTGCAGCGGATTTCCGCCCCGGCCGCCCACGGGCGCATAAATTTGAATGTCGCGCCAAGAGAAAACCAGCAGAGTCGGCTTAAACTCGTCTATGCTGGCATCCAAAGCTTTAGCGAAATCCAGGGGGGGTACGGCACCTAAATCAAAAATGCGCTGTTCGACATCGGGAAACAGCTTGTGTACGTGATCCGAAAGATACACAACTCCGATCGGGAAAATAGGATTGCAAGGGAGGCGAACGTACAGGACTCGGTTTTCTCGGTTTTCCATGATTGCCATATCCTAAAGTGGAACTTTTTCAGCTATGTTAATATTCTTTTAATATAACTTTACAATATGTCTAATTTTCGCAATTTGACATTAAATATTCTTAAATTTTTCTATTGAGCTCAAGGCCGAGCTTGTTGGTGTCGATCGGCGACAGCAGCAGAAAAAAGCTAATTTTTAAGTCTATACAGCGTATTTTGACTTAAAATCCCAGCGGGGAGTCAAAAAGCCGATATTTATCCGGTTAGATTTTAAGTTAGGTTCGATCGGTCTCTCATGTATTAGGGAGTTGGTAGTCGGCTTTACAGTAGGCGGGATCACCTAGTGTTAGCCTGAGAAGATAACTAAAACTTTTAGGCAAGGCTCCCTCAGCAGTTATGGCTCAAATTCTTGACCCCGTACCCTCAGACACCGACAGCAAGATTCTGTGCTGCTACGTCAACGCCACCAGTCAAATTCAGATTGCTCGTATCACCAACATTCCTAACTGGTACTTTGAACGAGTGGTGTTTCCCGGACAGCGCTTAGTGTTTGAAGCGATGCCGGCCGCAGCATTGGAAATTCACACCGGGATGATGGCTAGTGCAATTTTGTCGGATAAAATTCCTTGCGATCGCTTGCAGATTAACGAAGGCCCCTATTCAAACGTCAATCCTAGCAGATCCCCAGAGGCAGTTCAGGGCGATCGAACAGTCATGGCCGGCCGCCCCAAGTCCCGAGAAATCTCAGAACCTCTGACTGTACCGGCCCTAACCGCCGTCGATTAATCGCAGTTGTGAGTTTTGAGTTATAAATTGTCAGTGAATTGATAACTCCGCGCTCAAAATTCCAACTTCTGCAAAGCGGTAAAAACTCAACAGTTAAGAATCAAAGTTTCTGAAATGAATTTTAGATCAAAACTCACAACTGGAAATATTGTCCGGTTTTTCCTATTTCCCTGAGTTTGGTTGGCGGGCCCGACAACTGTGCAAAAATATCCTTAAACAGCTTCTCGAATTTCAGCCATGTCAGCACAACCTCTTGCCTCTTCCCCATCTTCTGCCCCAGTATTTGAGCCGGCGGTATTCCGGCTTTCTCCCCTGATTAGAATCACGCTGTTGAGCTTGTACACAGCCCTGACAATTCCATTGCCGTTTTTGTCGGAAGTAACGAAAGCACCGATTCCCCCGGCCGCACTCTGGGCGGCAATTGTTGTCGGCGCTGTGGGCTTGTACGGCGTGCTCAGTGAAAGGGTAATTTTGAGCGAGGAAGGGATTGAAGTCACCTATCCCAAGTGGTTTCCGCGTTTGTTTCGCAAGGGTTGGTCGCTACCTTGGACTGAGGTAAAAGCTCTCAAACCTCGATCGACAGGTCAAGGAGGTTTAGTTTACTATTTTTTGAGTCATTCGGGTGAAGGTTATTTGTTGCCAATGCGAGTGGCTGGGTTTGGTAAATTAGTCGGTTTGGTGGAAGCAAAAACAGGTATTGATACTAGAGATGTCCGCCCTTTGTCGCAGCCTTGGATGTATATTATTTTACTTTTATGTACGCTGCTGCTGCTGTTGGTGGATGCGTGGACTATTGTTACGGCGATCGGGATTAAAGGAAATCTGTAATATTATCTCCGGTACAATAACTGTTATAAAGTTGGTAGTGAGGACTTCAGTCCAATGGCACTGAAAAAGTGAGCCAAAAAAAATCTGTAAGGCAAGATATACATAGATAATTGCCTTACAAACCAAAATATCTCCATCCATTCTGCCAAATCGTGCGTGCATTCTCAAACAACAATTATTGGCGTTGCTGAATCAAGGTATGAATGCCCCAGGAATGGGAATATCATGAAATTTCAAGTAATGTATTAATACCTTAATAGAATGCTTGAGCATTTCCTCACATTTAGAATAACAAAGAGTCTGACGATTTAGCCTAGCCAAATAATGTCTTAGTCTGGTATTTTTCCCTTCTAAGGAGTGTCATATAAGTCTTGCTAATAATCTGCTACCCATCAGGAATAAACATGGGATATACAGACCATCCATCAGTTACATAAAAGTAGCATTTCCATGCACTTACCTTGTCCCATAATGGTTCAAATATCTTAGCGCTATGATTCCCTAATACCCAGCCTAAAATTCCTGGTTGAAAGTGGTCAACCGCTGTCCACAGACAGATTTTGTCTGTTTTTTTTTACATAAGTTTGTAATTCATCGAGTTCACCAACTTCTGGAATGACTTCAGGATCATAAACATCTGGCAACAGTTTTCCGACTTGTTTTATCCAATTTATTACGCCCGGTATGATGAACTCCCTTAACTCGTTCTATCGCCCGTAATCCCATACCATTGACATACATTTTTAGGCAATCACGTTTGATACTCTCGCTATAACCTCGATGGGGTTCATAGTGATTAATAAATTGACGACCACATTGGACACAAATGTGATTCTGTTTTCCTTTCTTCTTGCCATTTTTACGGATATGGGTTGATTTACATTCGCTTGTATTGCATAAATTATTCCTCCTATTCATACTCTAACTCAGCAACGCCATTTATTCTTCAGTCCGCGCCTGCGGACTTTGTTTGTTTGTTCGCGTTGCTAGTGACTTACGCTCGCCCGGTATAAAGTGAGTAATAAACTCATCTCATCTTCAAAATCTTCTCAGCAGCAACTTCAGATACCGGCATCACCGATAACCGATTGCCTTTCCTTACCACCAAAATCTCATCAGCACTAAACTTTTGTTTCAGTTCATCCAAAGATATTAACTTAGCAAATTCCTCAACAAACTCAACTCTCACAGTTTGCCAGCGAGGAGCATTAAACGGCGATTTAGGATCATAATATTCGCTATTAATATCGAACTGAGTCGGATCAGCAATTCCAGTTTCAACGACGCGCACTAAGCCGACAATTCCCGGTATTTGAGTATTAGAGTGGTAAAAAAATACTAAATCTCCTCGACTCATTTCTCGCATAAAATTGCGCGCTTGATAGTTGCGGACACCATCCCAAATGGAAGTGCGATCGTGCTTCAAATCCGCAATACTATAAACATCCGGTTCAGACTTCATTAGCCAATAATTCATATAATCTATTCGCTTGGGTTAGCCAAATATTCTTGAATTTTATCTAAACACTGCTGCATAGCTTTTTGCATAAAAACCTGAACTAGCAACAACCCAACGGGATAGAATACCGGAGAAGTCAGCATAAAATAAAACTCCCAATCAATCCGAGTTCCCTTTGCTGTAGCAGTGAAATTCCAATCTCCCCCACCAGACTCAATGAGTAGAGAAATCGGAAACTTAAACCCTCTAACCAGTCGGTAGGTTTGTCTTTCTGGCTTTTTGAAAGTAATGATTTCTTCATCAATAACCGAAGAGTCGGAATTTTCTATCCGCCGCACGCCGCCTTCACGCATTTCTCCACCATCTGCCATCTCAGCTTTAATAATTGCTGGAATTGGGCCATATCCGCGAAAGACTTTGGGCAGATTTGACAGGGAGGTAACAAAATCAAAGACTACTTCAGGCGATGCAGCAATTTCTACTACTGCGTTGGCTTTAACTAACATTTATCTCTCCCCCCATCTGATTTGATAATGAACTGTGAGTTGAAAAGGCGTAATTTTAATTATAAAATATCCTTCCGCTTCTGCAACCACAGAGTCAACATCAAATAAACGAAAATATGCACGCACAAAATACCCCAATTTAAACTCAAATTCTCCCAGGTTGGATCGTAAACCGGAGTAGGCTCAAACGGCTGAGGAAGCGTACTCCCGTCCGGTAATGTAGTAGGCGCGGGAACCATCCCATTCACATTAACTAAAGAGCCGTAAGCACCCACAGACCAGCGGCTTAACATCAGCCAAGAAAACTTGCTCGCCGCACCTTCCATCTTAAACAAAACTCCAGAAAAAATAATCTGAGGCAGCAATAATAGAGGCAAAGCGCTATTAGCTTGAGAGCTATTTTTAACAATCGCGGAAACGACTAATCCAAGGCTTATGCAGCTCATCAAAGTTAGGAATGTGGTAATGCTTGCTCCCACAGACCAGGAAATTAAACTCGGTTCTGGGGATTTAAAAGCAATCAGAATAACTCCTACCATTAACAGTGTTTGCAATACTGCTAAACCAGAAAGTATAAAAAGTTTTGAACCTAAATAAGCAAACAATCCTAAATTGACCAAACGTTCGCGCAAATAGATAGCAGATTCTTTAACAATTTCTTGCAGAGAAGTTGCCAGTCCTACCCAAATCGCCGCACAGGTAAATACAAATAGAACTCTGAGCGCCAAAGGTGCTAAAGTTGCCTCCGGTGCGCCAATTAATGGGTCTTTATCTCTGACGGCTAGCCGCAGCAAACTAATGCCGATCGGAGCCGTTAAAAGAGCTAAACTCAAGTTAATTAAGTCGCGGGAAACGAGTTGTAAATAGCGCTGGGCAAGCAAAACGAGTTGTTTTACAAAAGATTGATATTTTGGTACAGAAGGTGCAGAAGGTATTTTTGCATTAGCGTTGCCTGTGCTGAAGTGGTTGACAATATAGCGCTGATAGTAGGGAGATTTATTAAACTTTTCTGCCCAGCTTTGAACGTTGGTTTCTCCTGTTTCTAATTCGTTGTAAATGTCTGCAAAATCGCCTGTTTTGACATCGAAAAAATCGAGCGCTTCCCTAGGCGGGCCGAAGTAACAAAGGCGTCCGCCGCGACCCATAAAAACAATCCGATCGCACATCGTGATATTTGCCGTCGCGTGAGTCACCAGAATCACCGTCCGGCCTTGATTTGCCAACTTTCGCAGCAGTTGCATCATCTTCTTATCCAAACCCGGATCGAGTCCTGAAGTCGGTTCGTCTAAAAAGAAAAGTTTCGGGTCTGCTAACAGTTCAACTCCGATGCTGACCCGCTTCCGCTGTCCGCCGCTAAGCTGTTTTACCAAAGCCTTGCGGCGGTGAGTCATTTCAATATCTTCTAAAGTTTTTGCGACTACCTGCTTGACATCTGTATCGGGAGGTAAGCGCAATTTAGCTGCATAACTCAAGACTTCTTCTACTGTCAAATCTGCGTGTACAATATCATCTTGAGGCACGTAACCGATTTGATTGCGGTAAATATTGAAGTTTTGGCGCAGGTTGTCGCCGTTGAGAAACACAGCGCCGTTAGTAGTTTTTTCGATGCCTAAAAGCGTCCGCATTAAAGTAGATTTACCCGCACCGCTACCGCCGACTAAAGCCACAAACTGCCCCGGTTCGATCGCCAAAGTGATGTTATCCAAACGCTTCGGAATCACCAGACTGTCAGCATCCAAACGAATTTGATTGCCTCGGTCTTGCATTTGTAACTCACCGCTGCGGTAAGTTAGAGTAAACGGGCCGATCCGAATTGCATCTCCCTCGGACAACTGCACAGAATTTGTCACTCGCTGACCGTTAACAAAAACCCCGTTAACGCTGTGGTCTTGCAAAATATAATTACCGCGACTGTCTTGGTCGATTGTGGCGTGGCGTCTAGAAACAAGCGGCGCATCTAATTGCAGCGAAGCGTTTGGATCGCGGCCCAACAAAACCGACCGATTCTTAAGAAGAATTGACTGCTTGCTAGGGACAGCAACCTGATTGGCCAGCGGATTAAAATAAGTCAGCAAAACTTGATTTTGAGGATCGAGACCGATTTTAATTTCTGTGCCGTTTTTCAGACAATAACCGTCATTGGGAGTGATGCGAGTGCGATCGACAAATAAGCCATTAGTGCTCGGCCGCTGCCCGTCACCGTCGTAAATCCAGTAATTATCCCCAATTTGGCGCAAAACAGCGTGAACGCCGGAAACTGCGCGCCAGGGTTCGGGAATGACTAAATCAGCGCGAGTCCCATCGCGCCCCAATACGTGTTGCTGCTGTTTTAACTCTAACTGTAAAACCTCGCCTTGATTGCTTAATACTAAATACGGTCGATCGCTTAAAGCAGTCAGTTGTCCTATATTGCCTGTCATACTTCAATCGCGGTTTTTGCACTCACTTTTGTTAGCATATCAAAAAGTCATTAGTCATTAGTCATTAGTCATTAGTCAACAGTCAACAGTCAACAGTCAACAGTCAACAGTCAACAGTCATTTTGGCAACAACGGACAAACTACGAAGCCGATTAATTGCCGCCGCTAATTCAAACCGTCGAAACATGGCAAAATCCCCTTCAGGAAAAGGCGATAAAATATCCATCCCCTGCGCGTGAATATCTGCCATCACCAAATCTATGATTTCCGACAAAGTGCGTTTTCCGTCCATGTATTGCTGCTTAGCATAAACCATTGCCGCAGCGATCGCCCTTAACTGTCCGCTGTCCACAATTTGCTCAACAGCACCCAAATCAATCTCCTCAGTTCCGAAAGCCAATTCATCAATATCCCGCACCTTCACCCGCACATCTCGCCGTCCCCGACTCGGATCTAAACTAGCAGGAACCGGCACTCTTTGACTAATCTCACCAAAATTTTCTCCCCCTTCACCAGCGCGGCTAATTGAGTAATTACTTGCTATTTTTTTAGCTTTTTCCGTCACATTATATGCTTGAAAATTTTCCATTGCAATCACAGTCTCCGCCACATCAAAATAATCGCCACTTCCGCCCATGACTAAAATAGTCGATACGCCCAAATCTGCGTACAACTGTTTAACTTTATCAATAAACGGCGTAATCGGTTCCTTATCCTTAGCGATGAGTTCCTGCATTCGGCGATCGCGAATCATAAAATTCGTCGCCGCCGTATCCTCATCCACCAATAAAACAGGCACTAAATCCCCTTCTGAAATAGCGACTAACTCCGTGTCTAAAACAAAAGACTGAGCTTCTTCCCTCTTCCCTCTTCCTTCTTCCTTCTTCCCTCTTCCCTCTTCCTTCTTCTTTCTCCCCACTTCCAAAGCCTCAATAATATTAGCAGCTTGCGACGTGCTACCGCTTGCATTTTCAGTATAAAATTGTGCAGTATCTCTACCTTGTGGCAAGTGGTTAATAAAAGGCGAAATATCAACTCCCGCGACACTTCTGCCATCTTCCGCTCTAATTTTCACCGCCGCCGGATTAGTCACCACAAATTCCCTGCCATCTCCCGGAATTCGGTTGTAAACTCCCAACTCGATCGCCCTGAGTAAAGTTGATTTGCCGTGATAGCCGCCCCCAACAATCAAAGTAATGCCAGCGGGAATACCCATACCGGACATCAAACCGCGATTCGGACAATTAAACTCAACTTTTAACGACGGCGGCGACTCAAAAGCCACAGCATTATTTAACAAAGGGCGATCGTCAACACCCGTGCGGCGGGGCAAAATAGAACCGTCAGCCACAAACGCAACTAATCGGTTTTCAGCTAACTGCTGCCGCAGCCAGTCAGCATCTTCTACAGTTTCAACGTGATGGCGACATTCCGCAGCATTTAAGTGAGAATATTTGAGAGAATTACTGACAATTTGCGGAATATCTTCGCAGAGCATTTCAGCAGCTTGTCGCCCTAAAATACTGCGCCCGCCCGCTGGAAGTCCGACGGCAAATCGCAGTTCAACTCCTCCTAAATTTTCGATATCGGATGTATTTGAGGAAATGATAAATGCGGAAGTTCGCTCTAAAACTTCTTGTCCGAAGCCAGTCACTGCAATCAAACCGCTTTTCCCAGTACCGCGTTTGCTGCTGATGCTGTGTGCTGCTTTGTCAAACTGGCGAGTTAGGTAATCTCGCAAGGCTATTTCTCGACTGCGAGAATTGAAAAGTTGATAAGGAATTTGAGCAATGTTTGGCGGAACTCTGACTCTAAATTTACTCGGAGAAGCAAACGGATCTCCCTGCACGTAATCAATAATTAATCGAAATTCAGAAAAGTCGTAACTACCTTGAATGTCTTTGTAGGCTTTGTAGCCTCGATTGTCTAGTTGCAGTAAATGCCGTTGCAGGCTTTCTTTGTTAGTCATTCGTTATTACTTATTAGTTATTACTTATTAGTTATTTACCTAGTTCCTAGGCTCTGCCTAGGAATTGATATCCAGAGGCTCTGCCCCGCTTGCTTGGCGTGGGAAAATTGGAGGCAGAGCCTCTGGATATGCGTTACCAGGCCCTGCCTGGTAATGAGTAGATTGCTGATTACCAATTACCGATTACCAATTACCGAATTTCCAATAATTTAGCAACGGCATTAACAACAATTTGAGCAGAACCGGCGAAAAAAGGTCGATCGATAGTTGCTAATGTATCGCTAGATTGGTGATAGTGGGGCGATCGCAAATTTGCAGTATCCGTCACCAACACAGCACCAATTCCTTTATACCAGAAAGGCGCGTGGTCGCTGCGTAAAACATCGGGAGTCAGCAACCCTTTCAGGGGAACCGGCAGCGCCACCACCGGCGGCAAATCGGCTTTTCCAGACTCCGCAAAACTTTTCAATAGCAGCGGATGTTCCGCATCCCCAATCACAGCGATAAACTCGCCTTTATCGGGAGAAGTTACCCCCGATGCTTCTAGAAAAGGTTGCGCTGTCAATCCTTCGGGATATTGCTGGCATCCGGGCGTGCGGCAGGCATAACCTACCATATCCAGGACGATCGCACCCTGCAAATTTTTTAACCGCGCCTCGCTACCAGTGAATGCTAAACTGCCTAAAAGTCCCAGTTCTTCCCTGTCGAAAAATGCTACTTGCAATGTCCGAGGTGTGGGGCGAGAACCCAGCAATCTTGCTACTTCTAAAACTACTGCAACTCCCGTCGCATTGTCGTCAGCGCCTGGGGAGTTTGGTACAGTATCGTAGTGTGCTGCCACTAAAATTGCACCGGCGTTTGAGTCAGTACCTTTTCTCTCAGCGAAGACGTTGATTCCGCGATCGAACTGCTGCAAATCAGGGGAAAATCCTAATGTTTGGAGTTGTTGGGAAATGTAGTCTCTAGTAAAAGATCGAGAGCCTTCTCCATCCCGTTCTCCTGCTAAACTATCGACGTGTTTCCACAAGCGAGACTGGTCTATTTGGGGCAGAGAAAAAGCATTTTTTTCAGCAGGAAGCGGTAAGGGAGACGGGTTTTGAGAAGTGTGGATATTGCGATCGATCCCAACTTCGGGTACAGCCGACAACCGCTGCCACGAGTCAGAACCCAAGCCAACAGCCGTCACCGCAACCAGAATAAATAGCGCTATCCAAATCAATTGTTTCATCAGTAAGTTTATTTGAGATTTTAGACAGAGCTCACGCACTCCTCGCTCTCATCAACCGGGTTTTTTAGCGGAAGCGAGGGCTGCAACAAAGTCTTTTCGTAAAACCCGGTTGATGCGTCCAGAACTGTTATATTTTAGATTTTAGATTGACACGAGACTTAAAAATAAACCTGTTTCAAAAAATGAAACTCAAAAATCTTAAAATTAGCTGTACCAGAGGCAGTTTTGTATTTTTTATCTAAAAAAGCAGGTAAAATAATTGCGATGTTGCCGTCGAATCTGTATTGCTTATTAGATGGTTCGACGGCGACATTCAAATCACTAATTTACCTTGAAACTTTACAAGTCAAAACTACGTTTTTTCCCACTCAATCTCCTTATTCTCCAATATCAACCCGCTGCTGCTGGGAACAGCATAAGGAATAGTTGTTGCAGAAAATTTGACTATTTGAGTTGGTTGTTGAAACCACTCAGAATAACTCGGGTTTAGTTGGTCGTACAGTGCTTTCAAAGCTTGAATTTCTACCTCTAGCTGCGCTGCTGCTTGATTGATTCTGCGAGCTTGTGCTTGCAAGCGCTTTTCCCCGGTTTGAACAGTATTTTCTACTTCTTGCCAGTGCTCTCCTGCCAGCATTTTTTCTAATTCACCTTGCTTGTAATTGAGTAAAGCCTGTTTTTGTTGCAGTTGCTTTTCAATATTTTTAGTCTCTCGGTCAATTTCCTGGATTTGCTGCAACCACTGCTCCCCAAAAGCAGCAGTTTGCTGGTGGAACTCGGCAATGGCTTCAGGAGTATTATTTTTGGGAAAACTGACTGCCACTCGGCACTCTGAGCGCTGTACGGCAAGTTTTTCCCGCGACTCTTGCAGGGCGGTAACTTCTGCTTGCAGCGCGCGGACTTCTTTTTGGAGTTCTGGGATGGTCTGACTCATGGGTTCAATTAGTGGACCTCTGCATCGATTTTAAGCTAATTGTTTATTTTTCTAACAAATCCCGATCGCCTCCTTGCGGGAATTATCTAATCTTAGCGCGCTTCCACTCGGTGTCTAGGCAGAATGGCGGATAATTTGTGGCACAATGGCTGATGACACATTTTAAATTAAGATTAAAATTGTAATTAGTTATAAAGCTAAGTTATTAGCTGGGTACAATTTAATTTACAAGCCCACATTAATTAAGGTTGGCTGGGTTTTCCTATGGCAGAGCAAGTTATGCTAAAAGTTTTAACATTTAGGATTGCGGAAAAAGGATTTATTTAAATTTATTAGGAACAGGATCTAATGAAAATAATTTTTCAATTGATGTTGGGATATTTCGCGGTTGCTATTTTTGGTGCGGAATGTTGCATTAATCCCAAAAAATTACCGACAAGTCTAGGAGATGGACATGGTACTAGCCCTGTAGAAGGGATTGTGGTTGGGTCTCAGAAACATAGCTATTTGCGATCGGCATCTCGCCCCCTTACTTCTGCAAGCGCTGCATTATTTTTAGATAAATTATCCCCAATTGAGCCACTACAATTACCGAGTTACAATTATATACAATCTCAGAAAAATTCTAGAAAAGAACCTACTATTAGGTTAACAATAATCGGTTATTCTCTGGTTTTTATTTGTTTAGTAATCTCATTATTTATCAGGGGGAAGACAGTAAATAGCTTATCCAAGAGGATGAGGTTAATCAAGCCGAAGTCTGAAACAGAGAATGACAAGCTACCAAAAGGAGAAAAAGTGTTGTATCCAAAAAAAGAACAGGATATCTGGCATACTATTGCCCAAATGACCCAAGATTTGCAGCAAACTGCCGAATATGTCCTGGATATTTGCGAGGAAATGAACGTCTCGATAATTGCGACCACCCCGGGCGGTCATATCCTGTCGTTAAACCAAGCTACCTGTCAACTTCTGGGATACTCTAAAAAAGAGTTGTTAGGCAAACCAATAGCCGGACTTTTTAAGAAAAGTGAATCACCGGCACAGGAGTTAGAGTTAGCTAGTTTAACAGCCGAAGGTTCTGTCCGCAACGTCGAAAAAGTCTACCTTTCTAAACACAGAAAAAAAATAATTGTACTGCTTTCTATTTCAATTATTCGCGACGGTCAAGGTAAGGTCAGCGGCAAGTTATATATAGCAGAAGATATTACCGATAGCAAGCGGGTTGAAAGAAATTTGCGGCGCAGTGAAAAAAAGTTTCGCCAACTGATAGAAACTGTGAATGCTGTGGCATTTATCTATCACCGTAGACAGTTCCGTTATGTCAATGCTCAGACAGAAGCTCTGACAGGATATACTCGCGAAGAATTACTAGCATTGGATTTATACGACTTAATTCATCTAGATTTTATAGAAATAGTTAAAAAATGGGGTAAATCCAGCCATGCGCGCTCAAATGCAGGGTCTAAATATGAATTAGTAATAGTCACGAAAACTGGAGAAATGCGCTGGATTGAAGCAACTGTAGATATTATCAAATTTGAAAAAAAAGCCTCAATATTAATCACAGCGTTTGACATCAGCGATCGCAAATTAGCAGAGCTAGAACTAGAAACATCTCTTTCGTTGCTTCAAGCAACCATTGAATCTACTGCTGACGGTATTCTGGCGGTTGACAGTGGAGGCACAGTTCTCACCTTTAATCGCAAATTTGCCGAAATGTGGCAGTTGCCGGATTTCCTGCTGGATTCGAGAGATAACAACCAAATTTTGGCGTTTGGAATCAACCTGTTAAAATACCCGGAAATATTTCTCAACCGTACTAAAGAATTGTCCGATCGTCCTGCAGCAGAAAGTTACGATCTCATCGAGTTGACAGATGGCAGAATTTTCGAGCGCTACTCGCTGCCCCAGCGCACCGGAGGCAAAATTACTGGTCGGGTATTCAGCTTTCGGGATGTAACGGAACGGGTGCAATCCGAAGAAAAACTACGCAAAAGCGAAGAACGCTTTCACCTGCTGACGCGGGCGACAAATGATGCCGTATGGGATTTTGATTTATCAAAAAATGAGTATTGGTTGAGTGAAGAATTTGAAAAAGTTTTTGGATACAAACTCAACGAAAATCAGACGATAGAAGTAGAATCGTGGTGGCTAAATATTCATCCCGAAGAACGGGAAAGAGTGATGTTAAGCTTCAACGAAACAATGAACTCAGACGCTCAATATTGGTCGGAAGAATACAGCTTTCACCGTGCAGACGGGGGATATGTTTTTGTACTAGATCGCGGCTATATCATCCGTAATGAAAGTGGCAAAGCAGTAAGGGCGATCGGCACGATGATGGACATCACTCAGCGCAAGCAAGCTGAAGAAATTATTCGCTATCAAGCTGTTTATGACCAACTCACAGGTTTACCGAACCGGATACTTTTTAACGAGCGGCTGCTGGCTTCCTTAAAACAAGCTAAAGAAACCAAAAAAATGCTAGCTGTGATGTTTTTAGACTTGGACAGGTTCAAAAAGATTAATGATACACTAGGTCACGCTGCGGGCGATCGCCTGTTAGAAGGTTTTGCCGGACGCATCAGCGACACTTTGCGATCGACTGACACGGTTGCCCGCTGGGGAGGCGACGAATTTACCATACTGCTTCCCGATATCAATTGCTTAGAAGATGCAGTTAAAACAGCTCAAAGAATACTCAACAATTTAAAGCCAGCATTTAAACTAGAAGGACAGCCGTTTCATGTTAGCAGCAGCATCGGCATTGCCCTTTATCCAAACGACGGCGAAGATGCCGAAACTTTAGTCAAAAATGCCGATGCCGCCTTGTACCGCGCTAAAGAAATGGGAAGAAATAACTATCAGTTATATACTTCAACAATTAATCCCCAAGGCAGCCAGTTACTAACTATAGAACACAGGCTGCACGAGGCTTTAGAACAGGGAGAATTTGAGGTTTTTTACCAACCAAAAGTCAACATCGCTACTTGGAAAATTCAGGGTATGGAAGCCCTGCTACGCTGGCAACATCCACAATTAGGTTTAGTTACTCCCGCTACATTTATTCCGATCGCCGAAGAGAACGGACTCATTGTACCTATTGGGGAATGGGTGCTGCAAACAGCCTGCACTCAAAATAAAGCTTGGCAGGATGCTTTGCAGCCAGATTTGCGGGTAGCAGTCAACGTTTCGGCTCGGCAGTTCCAGCAATTTAATTTATTAGAAATGGTAGCGAAGTGCTTGGAAAAAAGCGGTTTAGCACCCAAGTATTTAGAATTAGAAATTACTGAGACTACAGCCATGCAAGATGTGGATTATACCACAAAAGTTCTCAGGGAGTTGCAGAATATGGGAGTGCAAATTGCGCTGGACGATTTCGGCACGGGTTATTGTTCTCTAAATTATCTCAAAAAGTTTCCCTTGAATATCTTAAAAATAGATAAATCCTTTGTCAGCGGACTGACGACTGATCCGTGCGAACGCGCGATCGCCAAGGCTGTAGCGACGCTGGGGCGAGATTTGAACTTGAGCGTGGTAGCCGAAGGAGTAGAAACTAAAGAGCAGTTGGAGTGTTTGCGCGAACTCCACTGTCAAGAAATTCAGGGTTACTATTTCAGCCCTGCCCTGTCGGCTGGTGATGCTAGGAAGCTATTGCTAAATTCTCAGTTGCAACAAGTGAAAATTGCTTAATTGGGTCGCGACTTACGACTGCGTGCGGTTGTAACGCTGCGTGCAAGTCCTGCGAAGTTACACGTAAAAAGTCGTGCGACCACCGCCGAAACCCGCATACGTCCCGCCGCCGCAGCCGTCGCACGAGCAGCCACTGTAGGAAAACTCGTTGCCGCACTCAAGACAGATCGCCGTCCAGTCGTGATGGTCTGGTGGCGAGGCCTTCTTGCGACAGTTATCGCAGCCGAAAACGGCCAGTTCGCTCACATCGAACGACCTGCGCTTCCGTTTCGTCTGCTTGATGGCATAGTGCATGAACTGGTTAAAACTTAAAATAGTGTGCAGAATAACGGACTTGTACCTAAAGACAGAGGAAAATATCGCTACCCCAACATAAAGGCTTTGTCTATGCAGCCAATTCGTACATTTAACGTTTCCCCGTCGCTACCGACAATTCTCGAACCCCTACGCAAGCTTGCCTACAACTTGCACTGGGACTGGAACGTCGATACCAAAGACCTCTTCCGCCGCCTCGATCGAGACCTGTGGGACTCCAGCAACCAAAACCCGGTGCTGATGCTCGGAACCATATCTCAAGAGCGGCTGCAAGAAATGGCAGAAGACGAAGGCTTCATTGCCCAAATGAACCGAGCAGCCCAGCAGTTAGACGATTATCTCAAAAATCGCGCCTGGTACCGCAAACAGCGCGGCACCGAGCAGCAAGAATGCTACGCTTACTTTTCGATGGAATTCGGCTTAGTTAAAGCCCTACCGATCTATTCGGGCGGCTTGGGCGTGCTCGCAGGCGACCACCTCAAATCAGCTAGCGATTTGGGCTTGCCCTTAGTCGGTGTCGGCTTGCTATACCAAGAAGGTTATTTTTCGCAGTATCTCAACGCCGACGGCTGGCAGCAAGAACGCTATCCGCTCAACGATTTCTACAATATGCCGCTTCACCCAGAACGCAATCCCGACGGTTCGGAATTGCGGATTGAGGTGGACTATCCCGGCCGCAAGGTGTATGCCCGGATTTGGCGAGTACAAGTGGGAACGGTTCCTTTGTACCTAATGGATACAAATATTGAACCTAACAGCCGCTACGACCAAGATATTACCGACCAACTGTATGGTGGTGATAAAACTCTGCGGATGCACCAAGAAATCATGCTGGGCATCGGCGGCGTGAAAATGCTCAAGGCATTGGGGCTGACAGTTACGGCTTATCACATGAATGAAGGCCACGCGGCTTTCATGGCTTTGGAACGCATTCGGATGCTGATGGAGGAATATCACCTGAGTTTCGTAGAAGCGGAACAGGTGGTGGTTTCGAGCAGTATGTTTACGACTCACACGCCGGTGCCTGCTGGGTTTGACTTGTTCGAGCCGGATATGGTGATGCACTATCTGAGTCACTATCCCAAGATATTTGGCTTGTCGCAAGATGAGTTTTTAGGATTGGGCCGGGAGAATACTGGCGATTTGTCCGCACCTCTGAATATGGCAATTTTGGCAATTAAAATGTCGAGTTTTGTCAACGGGGTGGCGGCTTTGCACGGTGTGGTGTCGCGCCCGATGTTTCAGGGTTTGTGGCCGGGTTTGCCGCAGGAAGAAGTACCGATTACTTCGATTACCAACGGGGTGCACGCTCGCAGTTGTGTGGCGAAGTCTACTCAGGAGTTGTACGATCGATACCTCGGCCCGGAGTGGGAAATGACTCGCAAGGACGATCGACTCTGGGATCGGATGTCATCGATTCCTGATGAGGAACTGTGGCGAAATCACGAACGTTGTCGATCCGAGTTGGTAGTGTTCGCACGGGAGTGGCTGCAAAAGACTTTGCGTGAGCGCGGTGCGGCCCAAACGGAAATCGAACACGCGCGGGAAGCTCTCAATCCGAAGGTGCTGACGATCGGGTTTGCACGCCGCTTTGCTACTTACAAGCGGGCGACGCTGTTTTTGCGCGATGTCGATCGAATTATGCGGATCATGCGGGACAGCAATCGCCCGGTGCAGTTTGTGATTGCTGGGAAGGCTCACCCGATGGATATTCCGGGTAAGGAATTGATTCGGGATATCGTTCACTTCATCCGCGAGCACGACACGATGAGCTCGATGGTCTTTTTGCCGAACTACGACATTAACGTCGCTCGGATGATGGTGTCGGGCTGCGATGTGTGGCTGAATACGCCACGCCGCCCGCGTGAGGCTTCCGGGACTTCGGGGATGAAAGCTTCGATGAATGGTTTACCGAATCTGAGCATTCTCGACGGATGGTGGGATGAAGCTGATTATGTTCGCACCGGTTGGCCGATCGGACATGGCGAGTTTTACGAAGATACTAAGTATCAGGATGAGGTCGAGGCTAATGCTTTGTACGACTTGATGGAGAAGGAAGTTGTACCGCTGTTTTACAACCGGGATGCTGATGGAATTCCTCGCGGTTGGACGGAGAAAATGAAGGATTCGATTCGCTTAAACTGTCCTTTCTTCAATACTGCTCGGATGGTGAAAGATTACGCGCGGCGGGCTTATTTCCCGGTGAGCGATCGATTCTTCACGATGACTTCGGATAATTGTGCTCCAGCCAAGGAGTTGTCTCACTGGAAGAAGCACGTTCTGGCGAAGTGGAAGGATATTAAGATTGAGGCTGTTGATATTTCCCAGGATAAGGAAGTTAAGGTCAATCAGTCGATCTCTGTTAAATCTCGGATTAATCTGATGGGATTGACACCTGCAGACGTGCAAGTTGAACTTTATCAAGGCTCCGTTGATGCTAACGGCGATATCATTGGTGGCGTGCCGGTGGTGATGGAGTATTTGGGAGAAGATTCTCAGAATGCTAGCCTTTATACGGCTGACATTACTTATACTTCTAGTGGTTTGCAAGGTTTGTCGTTGCGGGTTTTGCCGAAGCACGATAATCTCAGCAGTCCTTATGAAGCTGGCGTGATTCTCTGGGCACATTAAAGGAAGGAAGAAGGAAGAGGGAAGAGGGAAGAAGGAAGAGGGAAGAAGGGTACGACACGGATTCGGACACGGATACACGGATGAATTTAACTGTGTTTCCCAATTCTCCCCCTCTCCCCCCTCTCCCTCTCTCGCACTCTTTATGGAAGTTGGGGAATGACTATTTAGCCGCTTGTGCGATCGCCCAATACCAAATTCCGCTCTATTCCCAGTACCACCAGTGAGCGCCTATATAAGCGTATAGCAAGGCATCTCGCTGTTCTTTTAAGGCTTTGAGGGTGGCAACACTGGTGGGGATTTCGGGGAGGTTTGAACCACCGATAAACGCTGATTATGCGGAATATTTGCGAAATTCAGACTTGGTTCGAGGATTGATAAATATATAAAATATACTGGCAGAATTTCATCAATTAGAGTTGACATTCTGCCAGTTTTTCTTGTTTGTTGCATTAGGGTTTACTTCATAAACCTGGAATACGCTGTATATCCCTCAATATGAAAGCAGCCGAACAAAATAGTGGTTTCACAATAGTCACACTTTTTTATCCTGCTATTTCATAAAATTGAAGGCAGCCTTGAGACACCTCTAGTTTAGCTTATTTACCTACACCCGCTGGCTGCTGACGGTTTCGCACTTCCAGAAAAATCAACAAAGCATTAACATCAGCCGGATTTACCCCACCAATTCTGGCCGCTTGGCCAATCGTCAGCGGTTTCACCTTAGCCAACTTTTCCCGCGATTCTTTGGAGAGAGTTGTAATTGCCATGTAATCCAAATCTGCAGGCAATTGTCGGCGTTCGTGTTTTGCAATGTCATCGATTTGATTTTGCTGTCTTTGCAGGTAGCCGGAATATTTGATGTCAATTTCTGCACCATCTTTCTCAGCCAACTTCAGACTAGAATTGCCTAAATTGTAGCGTTCCAAGTCCACATAATGAAAACCAGGACGACGCAACAAATCAGCCAGAGTAATTGAACCTTTAATCGCTTGTTGAGTGTCTGCAAAAATTGCCTTGCCTACTTCCTCGTGCTCTTTCACCCGCGTCGAGTACAAACGTTCCTTCTCTGCCACAATATTAGCTTGTTTGCGATCGAACAACTCCCACCGGCGATCGTCAATCAAACCAATTTCCCGTCCCAGCGGCGTCAAGCGTTGGTCAGCATTGTCCGATCGCAATAATAGCCGATATTCCGATCGCGAAGTCAACATCCGGTAAGGTTCCCGCAAATCCTTCGTACACAAATCATCGATCAAAGTCCCGATATAACTTTGCTCGCGAGGAAACACAATCATCTCCTGATTTTTCGCAAACCTGGCCGCATTAATCCCCGCCACAATCCCCTGTGCAGCAGCCTCCTCATATCCAGTTGTACCGTTAACCTGACCCGCGCAAAACAGCCCTTCAATCTTCTTAGTCATCAGCGTTGGAAAGCACTGAGTAGCAGGCAAATAATCGTACTCCACAGCATAAGCAGGGCGCATCATCTCGCACTTTTCCAAACCCGGAAGAGTCCGCAGCATTTGCAATTGCAAATTTTCCGGTAAACCAGTAGAAAAACCTTGGATATAAAGTTCAGGAATATCTCTACCTTCCGGTTCAATAAAAATCTGGTGACTTTCCTTATCCGCAAACCGCACAATCTTATCTTCAATACTCGGACAATAGCGCGGCCCCTTCGCATCAACCCAGCCGCCGTAGACTGGAGAAAGATGCAAATTGTCTCTAATTAATTGATGAGTTTCAGGCGTAGTCCGAGTCAAATAACAAGGCATTTGTTCCCGTTCGATCCAAACTTCTGGATCGAAACTAAACCAGCGAACCTCTGCATCTCCCGGCTGCGGTTCGAGGTGGGTGTAATCGAGAGTACGTTTGTCAACTCTTGCCGGAGTTCCTGTTTTTAACCTGCCAGTTTCAAAGCCCAAACGATTGAGAGTTTCCGTCAAGCCAACGGCGGCAAATTCTCCTGCACGTCCGGCGGGCATCGACTTATTGCCCACCCAAATTGTGCCACCTAAAAAAGTGCCTGTGGTGAGAATTACTGCTTTGCATTCAAATGCGACGCCGAAGTATGTTTCGACGCCTATCACTTCTTCGTTTTTACCCAAAACTAAGTCTGTAACCATCGCTTCGCGGATGGTCAAATTGGGTTGATTTTCAACAATATTATTCATCACAGCGGCATATTCCCGCTTGTCGGTTTGTGCTCGCAGCGCCCACACTGCGGGGCCTCTCGAAGCGTTGAGGACGCGCTTTTGTAAGTAAGTGCGATCGGCCATTTTGCCAATTTCCCCGCCTAACGCATCAACTTCGTTAGTAAGTTGGGTTTTAGCTGGGCCGCCGACAGCCGGATTGCAAGGTTGCCACGCAATTTTGTCGAGGTTGAGGGTGAGGAGAAGGGTGCGACAGCCGAGGCGAGAAGTGGCGAGGGCGGCTTCGCAGCCGGAGTGTCCGCCACCTACTACGATGATGTCGAAACTGTCTTGGAATTGTACTGGAGTTTGTGCGATCATTCGATTTTAGATTTTAGATTTTAGATTTTAGATTGAATAATAGACATCTGGCAAAATTAGGTTTTAGTTTCCTTAATTAAAACTCTTCCTCTCCATTAGTGTAGCTGTTTTCTTCAAACATCGATGTTAATCCAGTAATTTTTACGGGGGGTCGATCTTTAAATTCTACGACAAATGACAACTCCCCACCCATTGCCGCGATATAACTTTGCAAAGTAGATACCAACAAATCCGCACGGCGTTCGAGTCGCGAGACATTTTCTTGACGCATATTTAATAATTCAGCCATGCGAATCTGAGTAAATTTCCTTGCTTTTCGTAAGTCTTGCAAGGTCATTTCTTCAGCCATTAATTCAACCGATCGCTTGTCGACTATTGCTCGTTCTTCGGGAGGCAAATTCTCCATAATAGTTTTCAGGCTAATTGTCATCTGTTTCTGGCTCCATTAATTTATTCAAATGACCGGTAAATCTACTATCTGCTATCTTAATTTGAGTCAATTATGCCTTACATAGCATATTATAGGCAATAGTCGATCGAATAACAATATTTATATGCACCCTTCGCGTCTTCGCAGTTCAATAATTCCGTACAATTGCAGTTTTGCGCTATGTTAGACAAAAAAATCTCAACAAGCATACACAAGTGAAATACTTCTTCTTATCCGACGGCTGGAAAGTTGGGCGCGTTTGGGGCGTCGGCGGCGAGTGGAGTCACGCCGCCTGGAGACGGGCGCCGGACATCCAACAGCTCAACCTCTGTCTTTCCGATCGCAACGAAAAAATGTGGCTCTACCGCGTAGAAGACGCCGTACTCATGGTAGAAGTCCAACCAGCAGTCCGTCCCGATCCTGCCGATCCCGCCAAAAATATCGGCAACGTCACCCTCACCAGACTGATCGATGCCGAGCAAGTCCTCGAACGCCTCGGGACGATCGCCGCCCGCTGCGAAATGGGAAACCCGCAACTAATGTAATGCTCAACATATTGCAATCGGTTCTAACACTCGATACACTTCTTTAAATAACTTTCATTTTTATGCCTCCACCTTTGAAGGTAGATGGCAGTCGGCAAAAGGCAGAGTTTAAACCCTGCAGGTAACTGCTGGGGATTCAGAATCTGATTTTTCCGTAAAAATAGACATCATCACTTACACCTTGGAGAACCGCAGTCAATGGGACTACCCTGGTATCGCGTACACACAGTCGTCTTAAATGACCCAGGCCGATTGATTTCTGTACACTTAATGCACACCGCCCTCGTGGCAGGTTGGGCCGGCTCAATGGCCCTTTATGAACTAGCAGTTTTTGACCCCACAGACCCAGTTCTGAACCCAATGTGGCGTCAAGGGATGTTCGTGTTGCCCTTCATGACTCGCTTGGGAGTTACGGGTTCTTGGGGTGGTTGGAGCATCACTGGCGAAGGTAACGTCGATCCGGGCTTCTGGTCCTTTGAAGGCGTCGCCGTCGCTCACATCGTCCTATCGGGCCTGCTGTTCTTAGCAGCAGTTTGGCACTGGGTATTTTGGGACTTAGAACTTTTCAGAGACCCTCGCACCGGTGAACCAGCCCTCGACTTGCCAAAAATGTTTGGCATTCACCTGTTCCTCTCCGGCTTGCTCTGCTTCGGCTTCGGCGCATTTCACCTTTCGGGACTTTTTGGGCCCGGAATGTGGGTGTCCGACCCCTACGGCCTGACCGGTCACGTCCAGCCAGTGGCGCCTTCTTGGGGCCCTGAAGGCTTCGATCCCTTCAATCCGGGCGGCATCGTGGCTCACCACATTGCAGCGGGCGTAGTCGGCGTAATTGCCGGTTTGTTCCACTTGACAGTGCGGCCGCCGGAACGTCTTTACAAAGCCCTGCGGATGGGGAATATCGAAACTGTACTTTCTAGCAGTATCGCTGCCGTATTCTTTGCAGCCTTTGTGGTTGCGGGTACGATGTGGTACGGTTCTGCTGCAACTCCGATCGAACTTTTTGGCCCGACTCGCTATCAGTGGGACGGAAACTATTTCCAACAAGAAATCGATCGCAGAGCTCAAGCTAGCTTGGCCAGTGGCGCTAGCTTCCAAGAAGCTTACGAACAAATTCCCGAAAAATTGGCTTTCTACGACTACGTGGGCAACTCTCCTGCTAAAGGCGGTTTGTTCCGCGCCGGCGCGATGGTCAATGGCGACGGTATTGCTAAATCTTGGCTGGGCCATCCAGTATTTACTGACAACGAAGGCCGGGTATTGTCGGTTCGCCGCCTCCCCAACTTCTTTGAAACTTTCCCAGTAATTTTGACAGACAAAGATGGGGTCGTTCGCGCTGACATCCCCTTCCGCCGTGCTGAATCAAAATACAGCTTTGAACAAAGCGGAGTTACTGTCAGCTTCTACGGCGGCGAACTTAACGGTCAAACCTTTGATAATCCTCTAGATGTTAAGAAGTTTGCTCGCGCTGCTCAAAAAGGTGAAGTGTTTGAATTCGATCGCGAAACCTTGAATTCTGACGGCGTTTTCCGCACTTCGACTCGCGGTTGGTTCACTTTCGGACACGTTTGCTTTGCTTTGCTGTTCTTCTTCGGCCATATCTGGCACGGTTCTCGGACTATTTTCCGCGACGTGTTTGCTGGAGTTGAGGCTGACCTCGAAGAACAAGTCGAGTGGGGCTTGTTCCAAAAACTGGGCGACGTGACCACCAGAAGAGAAGAACCTCTCTAAATTTCGCCAGCCCCTGGCTAGCCGGGAAACTTTCCCGGTGTAAAAAAACCCGGTTTCTTCAAGAAACCGGGTTTTTTTAGTTAAGAATAAAACCAGCAATTAACTACCAGCCGGGAAGTCCCTCGGTATATTTAGAGGGGATTAATCAGAGCGCTGCGCGAAGTACCCCGAATAAATTACTCCTTGGGATGAAAGGCTCGTCGGGTGTAGGTACGGAAACCGACAATTGTTCTTTTACACCCATTGATGATCGGGAAATACTCTGATACTATATTAGCAAGTGGGGGTGGAACTACCTCACTATAAAAAGCCTTTGAAAAAAAGGAAAAAGAAGCCTGCGGTCTAACTGTACTCAGTTGACCGTCAGGTTTGTTCACGATGAAATAATACGGCAAGGGAAGATAGGGAAAATTTAACATGGAAAGTGTTGCTTACATTTTGATTCTGGCTTTAGCCATAGGCGTACTATTTTTTGCGATCGCCTTTCGGGAACCTCCCCGGATTGGCAAATAATTAGCTATACGCCTCCAGCAAGTCCAAAATATCTTGAACCGGACTGCGGTTAGCCCGCATCATAGCGATCTAATTTGGTGCGGGACTATTTCACCGCTGTGTGTTAAGTGATTTTTCTAGTCCAGCCATTCATCAGACCCCAGGCGGTTAGATGAATGGCAATTTGCTGGCAATGCCTGTTAAAATCAGCAATCATGCGCTGTTCCTCCTGCCAACACACAAATAGCCGCGTTCTAGAATCGCGTTCAGCCGAATCAGGTCAAAGCATCCGTCGGCGGCGTGAGTGTTTGAGCTGCCAGCACCGCTTCACAACTTACGAACGCATAGAATTTGTGCCGATTACGGTGATCAAGCGGGACGGCAAGCGCGAATCTTTTGACAGGTCAAAATTAGTTCGGGGATTGATTCGGGCCTGCGAAAAAACCGGTTTGTCTTCGGGGCATCTCGAAACTCTGGCAGAAGAAATTGAGGCCCAACTCCAAGGTCGATCGCTCCGAGAAATCGCCAGTTCAGAAATAGGGGAACTGGTGCTGTTGCACCTGCGGCCGCTCAGCGAAGTCGCTTATGTCCGTTTTGCCTCGGTATATCGGCAATTTCGAGGCATCCGAGATTTTGTAGATACCCTAAATCACCTTCAGAATCCCCTCAACGAAGCTGAAGATGCAGAAACTAGACCCAATTTTGACGCAGAATTGCCGGATGTCGAAGCAGTCGATCGAGAAAGCCCAGCATCCTGCGCTACTCCCAGCTAAGCTCGCTTAAATTAATTTATAGAAATATTCTGGGAGATTGAAAACCGTGTCGCGAGGAAGGCCGGGAGGAATAGCGACTCAAGGGACTCTCCTTCTAGCGAGTGTTCTTTTTTCTCAGTAAGAGTGCTGGGTGTGATATGATCGTCATCGGTCTAAAATAGAGTATAACTAGACAACGTAAAAACTTAACTGGATTAGTTGAGTGCGTAGTCACACCTAACGGTGTTGCAGTTTAGGAAAGCTCGCATTTGAACAAAACCTAACGAAAGATCGGTGACTAATTAAATACGGTAGGGCATACCGAAATTTACGCTTCTGGAGAAACCGACCTCTACTTAGACTGGAGTCATCCTGTCGCCAGCAAGTCGGCTCGTTGAATGAAGAATCTCAGTTTATTTATACCTGAGAGTGTCAAAATAGTCTACTTGACTCGGAATGTTAAGATTAAACGTTTTAACACAGAGTATGAAGTAACAGTAATGGCAAGCGCTGGTGTGCAGTTGCACCCGGCAAAAGTTAGCAAAAACTGACTTTAGTAAAAGATTTTGAAAAAAGTTAATCGCTTTTTCACCAAAATCTCTAATATCTGCCGGCACAAACGAAAAACATGAAGGAGAGAAATCCTAGGAAACTATTCGCATGGTCAATCTCAAAACCACAGTCAAAGACATCGGCTTTACTCACGAAGATTTTGCAGCCCTACTTGATAAATATGACTATCACTTTAGCCCGGGCGATGTAGTAGCGGGTACAGTTTTTAGTATAGAACCGAGGGGCGCTCTGATTGATATCGGTGCTAAAACAGCAGCTTACATTCCCATTCAGGAAATGTCGATCAATCGAGTCGAAAGCCCTGAAGAGGTATTGCAATCAAACGAAACCAGAGAATTTTTCATTCTAACCGATGAAAATGAAGACGGACAATTAACCCTGTCCATCCGGCGCATCGAATATATGCGGGCGTGGGAAAGAGTGCGACAACTGCAAGCAGAAGATGCCACAGTACGATCGCAAGTATTTGCCACGAACCGCGGCGGCGCACTCGTGAGAATAGAAGGCTTGCGAGGCTTTATTCCCGGTTCTCATATAAGTACCCGCAAACCGAAGGAAGAATTAGTCGCTGAAGAATTACCATTAAAATTCTTAGAGGTAGACGAAGACCGCAACCGCCTAGTGTTGAGTCATCGTCGCGCCTTAGTTGAGCGCAAGATGAACCGCCTCGAAGTCGGGGAAGTCGTCATCGGTACAGTACGCGGTATCAAGCCTTACGGTGCCTTTATCGACATCGGCGGCGTCAGCGGCTTGCTGCACATCTCGGAAATTTCGCACGATCACATCGATACGCCTCATAGCGTCTTCAATGTCAACGACGAAGTGAAAGTGATGATCATTGACTTGGATGCCGAGAGGGGCCGGATTTCTCTCTCCACCAAGCAGTTGGAACCGGAACCGGGCGCGATGGTCAAAAATCGCGAATTGGTATACGAAAAAGCTGAGGAAATGGCAGCTAAGTTCCGGGAGAAAATGCTCGCTCAAAAGCAAGCTAAAGCAGGCATAGACATTCCTGTAGACTCGATCGATGCTGATGATGAGCTCTCCGACGAAATACTCGAAGATGTACCCTCAGCAATGGAAGAGGATCTGCCGGAAGTAGCACCTGAAGCAGCACCTGAAGCAGCATCCGAAGCAGCATCCGAAGCAGCATCCGAAGCAGCACCCGAAGCAGCACCCGAAGCAGCACCCGAAGCAGCACCCGAAGCAGTATTAGATGTAGAGGAAGAAATCCCTTCTGCGACGGAAGAATAACATCGCAGTTAGTGTGATTAAAAGAGGGAATTTTCCCTCTTTTTTTTTTAGTTAGTCATTAATTATTAGTCATTAGTCGCTGCTCGGTGGTTGACAATTCAATACTGTTCAGTTAAGCTCGATCCCCCCTAACCCCCCTTAAAAAGGGGGGGACAAGAACTTACTCAAAGTCCCCCTTCTTAAGGGGGATTTAGGGGGATCTCCGAGGAATAAATAGTTTTAACCCAAGCGTATTGGTTTAGAATTCCCAATTCCCAATTCCCCATTTTTAATTACTGAGATTTAAGATATTTCTGTAGACCGATGCACCGATCGCACTTTGAATTAAAAAAAGTGACAGCGCGATCAATCTGCCTAAATAGGCATCGCCTTCCTCGTGCTAATTTGTTAAGATTTATAAAGGTTAGAGACATTGGCACAGGTGCAAACTCATCAGAATTCTCACGCCAGAACCAACCACACGAGAAAATTATACAAGAAAATTCTTATAAATTTCTTGCCCTGACGCTCAAAGGCAAGTGGATTATGAACA
The DNA here is from genome assembly GCF_036701555.1 of Microcoleus sp. Pol10D4. Lineage (NCBI taxonomy): Bacteria > Bacillati > Cyanobacteriota > Cyanophyceae > Oscillatoriales > Microcoleaceae > Microcoleus > Microcoleus sp. Pol10D4. Next base: position 47,792 of record NZ_JAUBRA010000020.1, on the reverse strand, counting down.
TCGAACTATTAAAAGAAAAATTAGAACAGCTCAAAAAACGTCCCAATTGTAGCAAAGGAACGATCGACCAAATTGAAAACTGGTTAACCGGTTCCCACATTTTGCAGAGATTGAGAATTAATCCTTACTATGTAGCAGGCGATACAGTCAAGAATGTTAAAAAAATTACTTCCGAATTTCTGCACGGAGTGAAATCCGGTGCCTTCGACTTGCACTGGGATATTCACTGCCCCCACTGCAACATGATTACAGAAGAATTTAAGGATTTGGCAGACACATCAGAAATGTCTTTTTGCCCGATGTGCGAGCGCGAGTTTAACATTGATTTGCTCGATCGTGTCGAAGTTACTTTTTCCCTGAACAAAGAAATCGAAGACCCGCAACTGCGGCCCGTCTGCGCTCCCCCTCCCGTACTCCAGAGCAAACTGCAACTGGTAACGCCTTTATACTGCACCGAATCAGAGATTGTCACCTTAGAAGAAGGTAGATACCGCTACTGCTGTCCCCTAACTTTAGCTAAAGGGATTTTAAAGGTTGAAGGCGAAGAAACAGAAGCCATACAAGAAATTAAACTCCAGCAGTTAGCCGGCCCAGATTTTGACAAAAAAGAGCTCGCCGTGCGTCCGGGAAAAGTTAAGCTTGAATTAACTAATACCGAACACAATTTGTCCGGGCTGATTTTGCATTCAGATCAATTGCCCGATGAACTGACATTAGAACAACTGCCCCTGCGGCTGTCAGGAATGCAACTGCTTCATCACCCGGATTATAAGCGTTTGTTTGGCGATCAAGTAATATCGGAAAGAGAGCGAGTCAAGATTCGGGCGATTACTATTATGTTTACTGATATTACCGGTTCTACCAGAATGTACGAAACACTGGGAGATACCAAAGCTTACAATATTGTCCGCGATCATTTTGAAATTTTCTTTGAGTCGATCGAGAAATTTGGCGGAAAAGTAATTAAAACCATCGGCGATGCCGTCATGGCTTCTTTTATCAGCAACGAACAAGCAATTATGACAGCCACCGATGCTGTGGCTAGTTTCAGGAAATACAATTCAACTCGCCAACAAGCAGAGTGGATTCAAGTCAGAATTGGTATTCACCGAGGTACGGCTTTGCTCGTAAATCTCAATAATTCGATCGACTATTTTGGCTCTACAGTCAACAAAGCGGCCCGCATTCAAAATCTTTCTAAAAGTGACGAAGTTTCGTTTTCCGAAGATGTTTACAGCGACGAAGCATTTTTAACAGCATTAAAAGCTGCTGGAGTGTCCGAAATTCACAAACGAGTTGAAGATTTAAAGGGAATACAAGGCGCACAAGTCACTTATACTGCTAGAATTAATACGGAATCAGTAATCGCACTTTCTGCTACACAGGTCGCTGAAAAAAGCTAAGTAGGTAAGCAGATATACTACTTAGTTATTGCCAGCCTCTCGTTGCGATCGTCCCGACAGCATATAGCATTGTTCGATCGCCCTCAGATCATGGCCCCCACAGTGTAGCTCATGCTTAATAGAGCTTCATAATGCCAATAATTTAAGTGGGTTCTGAGAAAAATAGTCGGAATTACTTAGGCACAGGCTTACCAGATATCTTTGCTACTAAATAACTGAAGTCGAGGACTTCACATTATGACTTCTCCTCAATTATATCAAGAAAATACACCAGAAGAATCGATCGCACCAGCCGCCCTCGATTCCGAACAATTAGCCGAAACGGATGCCCCGTTTCCCATTGTTGGGATTGCCGCCTCAGCAGGAGGTTTGGAAGCATTCACGCAGTTACTGAGCCATTTACCGAGCGATACGGGTATGGCGTTTGTGCTGATTCAGCATTTAGACCCCAATCACAAAAGTCTGCTGAGCGAGATTCTCGCGAGAACGACGCAAATGCCTGTTAATGAGGTAGAAGACGGCGTAACTGTAGAACCCAATCAAGTCTATGTTATTCCGCCCAACACCAAGATGGTGGTATGTAAAGGCGTGCTGCAACTCTCACCGCGCGAGAAGATTTATGGCAAATATATGCCGGGAGATGCGTTCTTTACCTCATTGGCGATCGATCGCGGGCACAAAGCAATCGCCGTAGTTTTATCCGGGGGAGACGGAGACGGTTCACTCGGGCTCAAGGCAATCAAAGCAGCCGGAGGCATGACTTTTGCTCAATGTCAAGACACAGCAAAATTCGATAGTATGCCGAATACCGCTGTTGCGACAGGAAATGTCGATTTCGTTCTGCCACCGGAAAAAATTGCCGAGGAACTGGCAAACTATAGTCACAATCCCCTTCTGACTGGCCCGCTTGCCATGACAAAAGTTGAGGAATCGCCCGAACAGGGAGATGCCCTGGCTACTATTTTTGCCCTGCTAAAATCCACGACAGGCGTTGATTTTAGCCACTACAAACCCAAGACGATCGCTCGACGCATCCAGCGACGGATGGTTTTGTACAAGCTGGAAAGCTTGAATGATTACGCCCAACATCTTCGACACAATTCGGCTGAAGTCACAGCTTTGTATGAAGAAATCCTGATCCACGTTACCAGTTTTTTCCGCGATCCCGAAGCCTTTGAAAAGTTAACAGAACTGGTTTTCCCCACGATTACCCAAAATAAATCGGCCGAAACTCCGATTCGGATTTGGGTGGCGGGATGTTCGACAGGTGAAGAAGTTTATTCGATCGCGATTTGCTTGTTAGAGTTTTTGAGCGATCGAGTCATCCAGCCACCGATCCAGATTTTTGCCACGGACATTGGCGAACACGCTATCAACAAAGCGAGGTCTGGCGTCTACTCAGAAAACCAGATGGTAGATGTTTCACCAGAACGACGTACTCGTTTCTTTATTGCCGAAGCAAGAGGTAGCTATAGAATCAGCAAGGCAGTCCGCGAACTTTGTGTATTTGCCCGACAAGACTTAGGCAGCGACCCGCCTTTTTCCAATATCGATTTAGTTAGCTGTCGCAATGTGCTGATCTACTTGGGAGAGTCATTGCAAAAAAAAGTTATGCCGATTTTTCATTACAGTCTTAAGCCAACGGGCTTTCTCTTGTTAGGCACTTCGGAGAGTACCGGAGAATTTTCCTACTTGTTTACTTCATTGGATAAAAAGTCTAAAGTTTATACCAAAAAGTTGACTGGGACTCGTCCCAATTTTTCGTTTACGCCGAGTTCCTATCCCGTCGCTAAAGCACGTGAACGGGAGGAAGTGAAAAACAATTTTACGGATAGCTTGGATTTACAACAAGAAACTGACCAACTGATTTTAAATCGATATGCCCCAGCCAGTGTGGTTGTCAACGAGCAGATGAAAATCCTGCAAGTGCGGGGAGACATCGATCCTTACTTGAGAGTGGTAGCTGGAACGCCCGACTTAAACTTGCTGGCAATGGCAAGGGCAGGCTTGCTGGTTGAGCTTCGCACCGCGATTTATCAGGCACAAACGCAGAACGTAACCATTAGGAAAGAAAGGGTTTTGCTTGAATCGGGCGGACGATCGAGTATTGTCAATTTTGAGGTGATTCCGTTCCAGCCACAGGCGGCCGAAGGGCGCTACTTTTTAGTGGTATTTGAAGAGGCTGCACCCCGCGTACTTAACTTCAGCACTCTCCCTTCTGAAAACTTCGAGCAACCTGATTTAGTGCGCGAAATTGAGCTGCTGAGGCAGCAACTTGCAGCCGCTAACCAAGAAAAAACTGCGGCTCAAGCCCAACTGCAAGCGGTGATCCAGGATCAGGAAAGTCTCAACCAAGACCTCAAAGTTGCGAACGAAGAAATCCTATCCAGCAACGAGGAGTTGCAAAGCACCAATGAGGAGTTAGAAACTGCCAAAGAAGAGATTCAAGCCACTAATGAGGAACTCACTACCACTAATGATGAACTTCGCAGCCGCAATATTGAACAAAGCCTGGTCAATAACGATCTGATAAATTTGCTTTCCAGTATCAATATCCCTATCTTAATGCTGACAAACGATTTACAGATTCGACGCTTTACGCCAACGGCACAGCAAATTTTTAGTGTGATTCCTACAGATGTTGGACGACCCTTTAGCGACATTCGCTCAACTCTGAACGTTCCTAACTTGGAACAGATGATTTTGGAGGTGATTGATACTCTCCAGACGAAAGAACAAGAAATTCAAACTTTATCGGGATATTGGTACAACCTCCGCATTCGTCCTTACCGGACAACGGAAAATCAGATTGACGGTGTGGTGATGGTTTTGCTCGATATTGATGCTCTTAAACGCAGTGCCAGAACCTTGGAGGAGGCCCGAAATTATGCTGAAACCATTGTGGAAACTGTGCAAACGCCTTTAGTCGTCCTAGATGCTGATTTCCGAGTGAATAAAGCAAATCGATCGTTTTATGAAATGTTTCAGGTTTCACCGTCAGAAACAGCAAAATCTTCGCTATTTGAGCTAGGCAACGGGCAGTGGAATATCCCCCAAGTGCGATGGATTCTGGAAGATATTCTGGTTAGTGATGTTCAGCTTGAAAACTTTGAGTTGGATCACCTGTTTGATAAGATCGGGCCCAAAACCATGCTGCTGAATGCTTGTAAACTTGAACGAGAAGACCAAGCTTTAATGATTCTGTTGTCGATCGAGGATATCACGCAGCGCAAGCAGTTGGAGACAGTACGATCGCAGTTATTACTGCAGGAACAGTTTGCCCGCCACGAGGCAGAAGCAGCCAACCGTAGTAAAGATGAATTTCTGGCGAATCTCTCCCACGAATTACGCAATCCTTTGACTCCGATTCTGGGCTGGTCACAAATTCTGCGTTCCGGGAAATTAAAGGAACCAGCCGTTACTAAGGCTTTAGAGGTGATCGAGCGCAGCGCGAGGGCGCAATCTCAGTTAATCGAAGATATCCTGGATATTTCCCGGATTACGAGTGGCAAGCTTCAACTGTGCATTTGTCCGATCGATCTGCGGTTAGTGGTGCAAGCTGCGCTGGAGGGGGTGCAATTATCCGCCGAAGCCAAAAACATTCAAATTGTTTCGCAGTTGATTCCTACGACTGTTTTAGGGGATATCAATCGCTTGCAGCAAGTTGTGTGGAATCTTCTGTCTAACTCGATTAAGTTTACTCCGGCGGGGGGACGAGTGGAAATCCTGCTATCGACGATCGAGAATCATGCTCAACTTCGAGTCAGCGATACGGGAAAAGGCATTGGGGCACAATTTTTGCCGTATATTTTTGATCGTTTCCATCAAGGCGATGCCAGCAGCACTAAGGCGAATCAAGGGCTGGGATTGGGTTTAGCGATCGTGCGTCACCTGGTTGAATTGCACGGGGGAACTGTGCAAGCCGAAAGTCCGGGTGATGAACAAGGAACTACAATGACTGTGAGATTGCCGTTGCGATCGCTGCCTCAAGAGTTGACATCGGCGATCGATTTAAAGTCAACTGCTTTGGTAGGGCCTTTAAACGCCTCTAGCGATCGCGTCCCCTCTCTAGAAGGCTTGCACATCTTAGCCGTAGACGATCAGATCGATACGCGCGAGTTCTTACAATTTGTGCTTGAAGGCTACGGGGCGGAGGTTTTGGCAGTTGGATCTGCCAGAAGTGCGATCGCTGCTTTGACTGAAAATCCGGCCAGATACGATGTGCTAATCTCCGATATCGGAATGCCAGAGGAAGATGGGTATTTCTTAATTCGAGAAGTGCGAGCTCTTGCTGCGGAAGCCGGAGGAGAAATTCCAGCCGCGGCGCTGACTGCCTATGCGGGCGATAAAGAACGCGAAAGGGCGATCGAAGCTGGTTTTCAAAGGCATATGGTTAAGCCGATCGAGCCGGTTGTACTAGGATTAATGGTGGCTAATTTAGTAGGACGATTTTAAATATTTTGGAGTGTTGATTTATGATGTTTGAGATTAGATTAGGCAGTTAAACTCTTGTCCCCCGGAGATCCCCCTAAATCCCCCTTAAGAAGGGGAGTAGGGGTTGACTTTGAGTGCTTCATGTCCCCCCCTTATTAAGGGGGGCTAGGGGGGATCGATCCGAGATTAGGAGGATTATGACCAAATTAAACGACTCGAATTTCCACCTACATTACAACCCAAAACTCATCCCTATCGCCAAGGAACTTCGGAAAAATCCAACTCCAGCCGAAAAGAAACTTTGGGAAGATTTTCTGAGAAATTTCCCTTTTCGAGTTTTGAGACAGCGACCGATCGACAATTTTATTGTAGATTTTTATTGTGCTGCTTTAAGATTGGTAATTGAGGTTGATGGCGAGAGTCATTTTACTGAACAGGGGAAACAATATGATGCGGAAAGAACAGGGATTTTCGAGGGGTATGGACTGCAAGTTGTCAGGTTTACGAATGTTGATGTGTTGCAGTGTTTCGAGGGAGTTTGTCAGGAGTTGTTGGGTGCGTGCGATCGTCATTCTTAGGGCCAGATATCCCCTAACCCTCCTTAATAAGGGGGGGGGACAAGAGTACGATATATCTCGTAATAGTTAAGGCCAGATCCCCCCTAGCCCCCCTGATTGTTGGGGAGTAGGGGGTGGGACAAGAGAGTTATGTTGCGCTAAAAACAATTGCTAAAAATAGCACAATATGAGATTATACAAAAAAATATAAAAATTACGGAGTTCAGATTCTTGGTAACTATTAAATGTCGGGGCATTACCTTCTCGAATATCCAAGCCGTAATCTTTGACAAAGACGGTACTCTAGAGGATTCTCAGGAGTTTTTGAGATTGTTGGGGATGAAGCGATCGCGCCTCGCAGACGCTCAAATTCCAGGCGTTGGAGAGCCTTTACAAATGGCTTTCGGCATCGAAAGTGGCAGCATCGACCCCACAGGCTTGTTAGCAGTCGGTAGTCGTAGGGAAAATGAGATTGTGGCGGCGGGATACATCGCCGAAACCGGCCGGGGATGGCTGGAATCTTTAACTATTGCGCGCCGCGCTTTTGACGAAGCTGACGAAATGTTTAAAAATAGTGCTGTTTCTCCTTTATTTGTCGGCAGCTTGGAAGTGCTAAAATATCTTTCGGAAGCGGGTTTAAAACTGGGGATTCTTTCGGCTGCTACAACAGAATCGGTACAGAAATTTGTGAAACACCACGAATTAGCTGACTACATTCAGTTAGAAATGGGAGTTGATTCAACGGTTCATAAACCAGATCCGAAATTATTTTTGCAAGCTTGTGAGAAACTCGGAGTAAATCCCGCAGCAACTTTGATGGTAGGAGATTCAGCGGGCGATATTCAGATGGGTAAAAATGCGGGCGCGGCTGGCTGTATCGGGATTTGTTGGGGAAAGGCCCAGGTTAGTCATTTGGAAAATGCTGATGTGGCGATCGCATCTTTGGATGAAATTACAATTTTAGCAGATTGAGCAAACATCAGAGCCTGGAAAATCTCGCTTCTACCGTAGTCTCGATCCCCCTAAATCCCCCTTAAGAAGGGGAGTAGGGGTTGACTTTGAGCGCTTCCTGTCCCCCCCTTCTTAAGGGGGGCTAGGGGGGATCGAGGCCTAATCGTCAAACAGCAGACCGGTATTACGTTTGACATTAAGTTGACACCAATTGGCATTGCCGTTTCCCTACAGACAACGCAAACCCAGAATTACGACATCTCTTTCAACGCCGTCAAGTTCGGCAACTTGTGGCAGATATCCCCACCGCTGAAAGCCAAATTTCTCAAACAATCTTACACTCGGCTGATTGTGAGCAAAAATTATTCCTATGAGAGTTTTAAGCTTCAATTCTGGACTCCGCACAATTGCCGATTGCAATAAATTTTGTCCGATTCCGCAGCGTTGGCGATCGGGTGCGACGTAGATGCTAACTTCGGCTGTATGCTGATAGGCAGCGCGTCCGTAGAAAATCTGAAAACTCAGCCAGCCCACAATATTTTGTTCTGATTCCATTACCCAAATCGGCCAGGAATTGGGAGAGTGTTCTCTGTACCACGGGAGGCGGCTTTCGACTGAGACTGGTTTTAAATCGGCTGTGGCCATTCTGCCCGGTATTGCTGCGTTATATATTTGGACAATTGCTGGCAAATCGCTTTCTTCTGCGTCGCGGATTTTCATCGTTGGGTTGAATGTTGACTGTTGACTGTTGACTGTTGACTGTTGACTGTTAACTGTTGACTGTTGACTGTTGACTGTTGGCTGTTGACTGTTAACTAATGACTAATGACTAATAACTAATGACTCTTGTACAGTTCCATAATATCGCTGACAGCCATTCTTGAATTTGCTCCCAAAGTCAGCGGTGAGGTGTGTCCTCGCTGCAAGTGTTCTGCCGCCGCACAGCCGATCATTGCTGCGTTGTCTGTACAATATTTTAATGGCGGAAACAATACCCGCAAGTTGTGTTTTGCTGCTGCTGCTTGTAAGTGTTTTCGGAGTCCGCTGTTGGCTGCAACTCCGCCACCGACTACAATAGTGGTAAGCCCGAAATTTACGGCACAGTCGATCGCTCTTTTTGTTAAACCCTTAGCTACTGTTTCCTGAAAGCTGGCCGCAATATCATTAATTGTAGGGGCAGGCAAGAATCCTTCCTCACCCACATTGTTATTTTGTTTTTTGAGTTTCTGCACTAATTGCAAAACTGCTGTTTTCAAGCCGCTAAAACTACTGTCGTAAGGATGATATCCGCCACCAGGCAAGGAAATTCTGCCTTCTGGTAGAGGGTATGCTTGGGGATTGCCAAGGGCGGCCAATTTGTCAATCAGTGGCCCGCCGGGATATCCTAGCTGCAACAGTCTCGCGACTTTATCAAAAGCTTCGCCGGCGGCGTCGTCGCGTGTTTGTCCTACTGTTTCATAAACGCCGCAATCTTTGACGTAAATAAAGCTAGTATGTCCCCCGGAAACTAACAAACACAAAAACGGTGGCTGCAAGTCGGGTTCGGTAAGGTAAGAAGCGTAGATGTGCCCTTCGAGGTGGTGGACGCCTAAAAAAGGTTTTTGATGGACTATTGCCAAGCTTTTCGCCGCTGTCAGCCCGACTAACAATGCACCTACTAAACCAGGGGCACAAGTCGCTGCAATGCCGTCAATTTCTGACCAACTCAGGTTTGCTTCACTGAGACACTGGGCAATTACCTGATTGAGCATTTCTAGGTGACTCCGCGAAGCCACTTCCGGCACTACTCCGCCAAACTGCTCGTGGATTTTAATTTGTGATGCTACAACATTGCTGCAAACTTGACGATTCTTAACAATTGCTGCTGCTGTTTCGTCACAACTTGTTTCGATTGCGAAAATGGTTGCCATTAACTGGTAATTTTATTTGATAGGTTAGTTATTGCTAGCTTAACTAATTCGGCGCAAGTCCCCCGCTCTACCTGTACTCAGGTTATTGTTAAGGGATATTTGCCCGATCGACAGGTAAGGCCGTCATCGGATGCAATGAAGGAATATCCTCGCGGTATTGCTAGCTCAGCATTGACCTATGAAAACGGGAATCCCTCATTCTATTGGGCTTTGCCGCATCAATGATGGATACTTTACACTGTCAACAAACACGATCATCTGGATTCCAGATCGGCAAGTTGAAATGCTTGTACAAAAACTTATTGTTTTGTAACAAAAGGAAACAATTCCATGCGACGATTGTTTGCTGCAATTTTAGTGTTGAGTGTCTGGATCAGTTTTGCTCCAGTTGCTTCGGCTTACAATTTAGTGCCGTGCAAAGACTCTCCCGAATTCAAGGAACTGGCTAAAAATGCACGTTCTACCAATGGCGACCCCGCATCTGCGAAAGCAAGATTCGATCGCTATTCTCAAGCTATGTGCGGCCCGGAAGGATACCCGCACTTAATCGTAGACGGCAACTTGAGCAAAGCAGGGGACTTTTTGATTCCTAGCATACTGTTCTTGTATATCGCAGGTTGGATTGGTTGGGTAGGCCGTTCTTATCTGCAAGTTACCAAAAAATCAGCAACCCCAGAGGAAAAAGAGATTATTATCGACGTTCCTTTGGCAATCAAATGTATGCTGAGCGGCGTTTTATGGCCTCTGGCAGCTCTCACATCAATCACCAGCGGTGAAATGTTTGCGAAGGACGACGAAATTACTGTTTCCCCCCGCTAAAATTGGGAAATGGAGAAGAGCTAATAGCTAAAAGTTAAGTAATTAACTAGAAATTAGCAATTAGCGCGCTAGACCGATCGGCAATTACCAACTGTCTCGAATTTTCAGGAGCAGAATTCATGCAATACTTTGTCAAGTTTCTTTCGACAGCACCAGTATTGGCTATCCTTTGGATATCTATTCAAGCTGCGGCTTTAATTGAATTTAACCGCTTTTTCCCCGACCTGCTTTTCCATCCGATGCCGTAAGATTTGAAGGAAATTAGGTTGGAAAACCTAGTAGGAAAAAGTTGAGAGTTTTGAGTTTTGAGTGATGAGTTACAGGTGAATTCAAAGCTCAAATATCAAAACTCTCACACCATACCAGTTCGTGCAAAACAGCGCCGAAATGGGTGAAACCCAAGGATCTAAACTATTTAGTTATCAAATTAGTTCCCAATGACTAATGACTAATGGCTAATGACTATTGACTATTGACTATTGACTAATATTTTGAATCGATGAAGTCTTATCTCGCCGCAGCAATTCAAATGACTAGCTTGCCTGACCTGCAAAAAAATTTGGTTCAGGCAGAGGAATTAATCGACCTGGCAGTGCGTCAAGGTGCGGAGTTAGTTTCCTTACCAGAAAATTTCTCGTTTATGGGAGAAGAGGAGGAAAAAATTGCTCAAGCAGAGGCGATCGGGCTCCAAAGCGAAAAATTCCTCAAAACGATGGCCCAACGGTTCCAGGTAACGATTCTGGGCGGCGGGTTTCCCGTGCCGACTCCAGGAGGGAAGGTATACAATACTTGTTTGCTAGTAGACCCAAACGGCACTGAAGTGGCAAGGTACAGAAAAGTACATTTGTTCGATGTGGATGTTCCCGACGGCATTACTTACAGGGAATCGAACACTGTGAAAGCTGGTGAAGATTTGCCACCTGTTTATGTGTCGCCGGATTTGGGGACGCTGGGACTTTCGGTGTGCTATGACGTGCGGTTCCCGGAAGTGTACAGGCATTTGTCGTACAAGGGGGCTGATGTTTTGTTCGTGCCGGCGGCGTTTACCGCTTACACTGGCAAGGATCACTGGAAGGTTTTGTTGCAAGCTAGGGCGATCGAGAATACTTGTTATATGATCGCCCCCGCACAGACTGGCCGCCACTACGGCCGCCGTCAAACACACGGTCACGCGATGATTGTAGACCCTTGGGGTGCCGTTTTGGCGGATGCTGGAGAGGAACCGGGTGTGGCGATTGCAGAAATTAATCCCGATCGACTAGAACAAGTCCGCCGCCAGATGCCATCTCTGCAACACCGGGTTTTTCTGTGAATAAATTTTGGCACCCATTGGGTGTCAAAATTTCAGTCCCCGTCAGCGACAAGACCTGAAAAGTTTTTATTCGAGCGAGGAATTGTGTTGGTTCGTACACAAAAAAACTTAGATCATGTGGGTGCGATCGACAAGAATAAGCGGGTGGGGGCGGATTTAGGCTGATCTATGAGTGATATTGTCGATCGGAGGTGACTCTGGCCCCCACAGCTTAATATATTGTTTTTTCCTGCAGATGAACAGCCAATAATATCAAATCCGTTAGCATCGGAATAGTAAATTCGAGTTCACTGTTCACGGCGTTGAGTGTTGACTGTTTACGGCGTCAACAGTCAACAGTCAACAGCCAACAGTCAACATCATTCCGGTGTAACCGGAAATGATATAACTCGCGATAAAATGTCTAATGCAGGTTCAATGGGCGTGCACTTCTGCTAAAAGGCGAATTGGCGAAAGTAGAATTGCACGAAATGCGTCTTTTTGGAGAAATGAAACACACTCTTTCGGTTTTAGTTGAAGATGAAGCGGGTGTCCTCACTCGAATTGCTGGTTTGTTTGCCCGTCGGGGTTTTAATATTGAAAGTCTGGCCGTTGGCCCGGCGGAACAAGGGGGAGTGTCTCGGATTACGATGGTTGTACCCGGAGATGACCAGATTATCGAACAGTTGACAAAGCAACTGTACAAGTTGATTAACGTGCTTAAAGTTCAGGATATAACGGAAATTCCCTGTGTGGAACGGGAGTTGATGTTGCTGAAAGTTAATGCTGCTAGCGGGACGCGATCGGAGATCATTGAGTTAGCTCAAATTTTTAGAGCGCGAGTGGTGGATATTGGTGATGATACGCTGACATTGGAAGTTGTGGGAGATCCCGGCAAAATGGTGGCGATAGTCCAGGTTCTGAATAGATTTGGGATTAAGGAAATTGCTCGTACTGGGAAAATTGCCCTGACGCGCGAGTCGGGGGTAAATACAGAGTTTCTCAAGTCTTTGGAAGCGAAAATTTAGGGAAGTTGACGGTTGACGGTTGACTGTTGACGGTTGACTGTTGACTGTTAACTTGTATTAGTCATTAATCAATTGTTGGCTATCAATTATTTAAAGAAGCTAATATGGAAAGCTTTCAACAGCTACAAGTTTATCAATTAGCTGAAAAAATATCAAATGAAATATGGTTTATTGTTAAAAAATGGGACGACTTTGCGAAGGATACGATGGGCAAACAAATAGTGCGATCGGCTGATAGTGTTGGTGCTAATATTGCAGAAGGACATGGACGCTATAGCTGCCAAGATAATCAGCGTTTTGTGAAAATTGCCAGAGGCTCCTTAAACGAAACAAGACACTGGTTAAGACTTGCTTACGCTCGAAATCTTTTAACTCAAGAACAGAGCGATCGCCTGCATCCCTTATTAAATGGACTTTCACCAAAACTTAATGCTTATCTTAACTCACTAAAACAAAAAGCCAAAGGTTAACAGTCAACAGTCAACAGTCAACAGCCAACAGTCAACAGCCAACAGTCAAATTACCATTTAGGTTGACTTGCTATCAAAAGTGTGGCTGCGATGCTGTCTATCGGCTTTGAGAAAAAGTATCCTTGTCCGTATTCGCATTGCAGAGCTCTGAGTAAATTAAGCTGTTCGCTGGTTTCGATTCCTTCAGCAATTACATCCATACCTAAATGACTGGCTAAAATTAAAATAGTCTGTACAATCGCTTCGTTTCCTTCATCTTCAGTCATGCGGCTGACAAAAGCTCTATCAATTTTTAAAGCATCAGTTGGAAAAGTGTGCAGGCGGCTCAAAGAAGAATAGCCAGTGCCGAAATCGTCAATATATAATTGAATTTCTAAATTTTTCAATTCCGCGAGGATAGCGACTGCTGATTCGGCATTCTCCATGATGACGCCTTCAGTAATTTCTACCTTTAAAGTGCGGGGGTCAAGCTGAGTTTCTTGTAAAATTTCACGAATGCGATCGATTAAATCCGGTTGTTTAAATTGTTGGTTAGAAAGGTTGACGCTGACAGTCAACGGCGGATTGGCAGGGAATTTTTGGTGCCACTCGTGGATCTGATGACAAGCCGATCGCATCATCCACCAGCCCATAGGTATAATCAATCTAGTTTCTTCTGCTACTAAAATAAACTCGCCGGGAGATACGACACCCCGCTGCGGGTGATACCACCGGATCAGCGCTTCAAAACCGCTGATTTTACCGGTAACTAGAGAGACGATGGGCTGATAGTAAAGCTGAAATTCCTGGGAGTCTAAAGCGCGTCGCAGGTCGTTTTCCAGTTGCAAAAGGGCAACGGCGCGAGTGTGCATACTTAAGTCAAAAACTTCGTGGCGAGCTTTGCCCAATCCCTTAGCATGATACATGGCAGCATCTGCATCTCGGAGCAGTTCTTCAGGCCGATCGTACAATACGGACAACGGGACATTGGGAACAGGAGAGTCGGAAGATAAGCAAGACAAAGAAGTTTCCCGATCGATATTTCCCAGATTTTCGGGACTCGACAGTTTGCTGGTTTCCGTTGGATACGGAGGAACACCAGAACAAACAATCCCAATGCTAGCACTGGTAAAAACTTGATATTCGTTAAGGTAAAAAGGCTCTGCCAGTTCCGCTTGCACTCGTTCGGCAATCTGGATCGCATCCTCGGTGCTTTTGATATTTTCCAGCAAAATAGCGAATTCGTCGCCGCCGAGACGGGCAACGGTATCTCCAGCGCGCAAACAGATTCCCAGGCGCTGCGCGATCGCAATCAGCAACCGATCCCCCACTAAATGCCCCAAACTGTCGTTAACAACCTTAAAGCGATCGAGATCGATAAACAGCACCGCAAACAAAATCTCGGGGCGGCGTTTTGAAAGATTGATGGCGTGCCCCAAGCGATCCATAAATAAAGATCGGTTGGGCAAACCGGTTAGCATATCGTGCAAAGCATCGTGTACTAACTTCTCTTCTGCTATTTTGCGGAGGGTAATATCTTCGACAGTGCCTTCGTAGTAAAGTAAATTTCCGTCAGGGTCGCGAACTGCCCGGCCGTTCTCGGAAACCCAGATAGTAGTGCCGTCAGCGCGGTAAACTTGGGACTCGAACTCAGACACAAAACCGTGTTTTTCGATCGCACGCAAAAACTCGACGCGGCGATTGGGATCGAGGTAAAGTTGGCGGTCGATGTTGCGTATGTTCGCGATCAATTCGGCAGCCGAGGAGTAGCCGTAAATTCTCGCCAAAGCTGGGTTAGCGCTGAGGTAGCGCCCGTCAGGCGTTATCTGGAAAATGCCTTCGATCGCATTTTCAAAGATACTGCGGTATTTCTCTTCCGCCTGTTGCAGCGCGAATTCTGCCTGCTTGCGATCGGTGATATCGGTCAACGTGCCGAGATAGCCTAGAACTTCCCCGCTTTTGGTCATTTCTGGCACTGCTTGCCAAAATACCCAGGTTGTGAAGTCACCGTTGCAAAAGCGGTACTCTAACTTACAGGGCAACTTGTCTGTGACAGCGCGATACCACTGGCTCAAAACACGCTCGCGGTCTTCGGGATGCAAACTTTGCGCCCAACCTTCGCCTAGTGCCTTTGGCGCAGTCAGTCCCGCCATCTCCAAAAATCGCTCATTGACGTACAAGCAATCTCCAGAAGCGTCGGCGCGGAAAATCCCGACCGGCAGTATTTTTGCCAAGGTGTAATAGCGGTATTCGCTTTCTAGCAGCGCGCTGGCAGCTACTTTAGTCTCTGTGATGTCAAACATGGCCCCCTGAAGAATGACAGACTTGCTTGCTTCATCGCGAACTGCAGTCGCTTGATCGCGGAACCAGACGACTCGGCCGTTGCGGGCGATCGCGCGGTATTCTGAAACCAGCGACCCCTCGCAGAAGATATCTTCTCCATCGGTGAATTTCTGTGTAGCGTTTTCAACTAACACGCGGTCACGGTCTTCTGGGTGAACGAGTTTCAGCCACAGGTCGGGATCGGCTCTCCATTCAGCTACAGAATAACCTAGAAAAGTCTCGATTTGCGGGCTGATGTAAAGTTTGGCAGCCTTGCGGTTGAGGGGAGAAATGTAGGTGACAGCAGGCATTTGTTCTACCAGGGCGCAGTATTTCGCTTCTACAGTAGACAGTGCTGCTTCTAGGCGCTGCCGCTCTAATTCGGCGGCGGCCCGTCCGGCAAAGATGCTGAGAATTAATCGGAATTTGGCAAGATGTGCTTCCACCAGGGGTCGATCGTGGAAAATACAAATAATGCCTAAAGGTTCGCTGTAAGAGTTTTTCAGCAAGACTCCCAGGAAACTGCGCGCACCTGTAACTACCGGTCTGCAGTCTTCAGGAAAGGTTTCCCAGAGGTTGTCGGGACAGGAATACATTCCCGCCTCCAGCACCCGCGCTTCGGGAGTATTGGCGGTGTCGTAGTCAAAGTTTGGCTGCTGCTGTCCGTCGCTCCAAAAACTGATAAGTTGCAATCTATCAGCACCAGCATCGGTGCGTGCCTTCGACTTAATCGATTTGGCAGCGACGGCGGTGCGAACTCCAAGTGCTGAGGCTAAGTGGCAAACTAAGGCATCAAAGAATTCTCCTCCCCCCGGCGAATCAGTACCTGCTAGGATTTCGCCCAGCAAATCTTCCTCTAATTGCGCGAAAGCATTAACTTTGGGAGGATTCTCGGCATTCGGGCGATCGGGATTTTCCCCCATCGAACCCGAAATGCTCAGACTTAGGGTTTTGCTATTTCCAGGCCCCACAATAGGCGAAGAATTCACTGTTAGGCGCTGTTGCTTGGGCAAGAATACAGCGCGGCCCACACCTAAAACTTTACCCAAGAAGCTGTCAGTTGCCGGCCACCGATTTGAGTTCCGGAAAATCACAAAGTTTTTCGGCATTTTCAATCCTGCAGATAAATCGTCCGGCTTTAAGTCTGCCAACTGCCGTTGCTCTTTGGCTAGCGGTAGCCTGGAAGGCCTTCGGTGCCACTTGAGATAAATCGCGTACACCACGGCTAAAGTCGCCAATAATCCCAGAAGATATGCAAGAATCTCAAAGTAAAAAAATAAATCTAGATCGAACATCGATTAGCACCGCTCGACAATTGTTGTAGTTATCTGAAGCCAATCTATTTAAAAATAACTAAGTATCGTCACGGATGGGTAACGAATACAAGGTCTGATCGCCGTGAAGGCGACAAGAGAGTTAACAGTTCCCAAAAAACCTGGCAATACTTGACATTACCGAACTTTTTGTGGTTTTTTTCGTACAGGCTGAACCCGTACAGGTGAAATTGTAAACACATATATACGATTGTGGCACTCCTCTAAGGGGGTGAGTTTACGTTTACTTTTCTAATTATATTTAACGCTGCCTTCACATCAGAATTAATTCGACTTTCATTCCAAGACCGAAACCACTCGCGTTTACCGATCTTACCCTGGTAAGACTCTTGCTTACCGACAGGCTCTAAATCCCCAAATCTGAACTTATTTGTATAATATGCTTGTGTAACTATTACCTTGATACCGACTAACTCAGTTTTGCAAGTAATAAATTTTATGGGCTCTGTATGAGGAATGACGCCACAAATATGATGCTTTTTTTGTAATTTTATATTCGGTTTATTCCTAACCTTTGTGCCAATAATTAACTGGATTATTTTCTCATACTCCAACCGCTTGACAATCAAACTGCTGGTCTGATGAAGGTAGTTTTCTAAGGGCTTGTTTCGATTAAATGTGATTTGCTGGATTTGGCGCGTGGTAGATTTTTTCCGATCTATTTTTGACAGTAAAAATGCTCTGGGCTGATTGAAAGCTTGAGTAATTAATTTGAGATGTTTTTTATCATAAATAGTTGGAGTAAATGTTGGCTTATTAGATGCCAAAGCGACGAAGTAATCAATCCCTAAATCTATACCTTCTCTGAGGTGGTAATTTAAATTCATCAACGTTACAGGCTTTTGATTAGCAACCTCAAAAAAGTAGAGCGCTGTTGCAGAAACTACCCTTACCTTTATGACATCTTGGAATTTTGTAGAAATTATTATGTCACTTTGAGATAAATGAAGTAGTCCTTTATTGAGGTTTATTCCCCTTTTTTCTAGGGAGTGGTTATCAGAACTTAACAAGTTACGTGTACAGATTTTATGTTGGTATTGGGGAATGCTGGGTAGGAATGAAAATCGAGGTATATCTAGGTCATAAGCTATTCTTAAATTTTGGCAATCCTCCCAATCATGAACAACTTCTTTGAGACCTTGATTTCTAATTTTAGCCGTGAATGATTGAGATATGTCTCTAGGTTTTAAGATGGCAAATAACTGTCGGATAATTCTAGTGCTACCAACTTTATATCCCGAACTGAAAAAGTGTTTTATCATAAACATTTACCATGATAGTAGAAAATTTTGGACAGAAATGATAAGTCATCAAACTCTTTATAAAACGGATGCTGACGATCTATGTAATGCCTTTCAACAACAATCATAAATTTTGGATAAACGAATTTTTTTTTGTTGCTTTGCTAAGCAATATACAATAAAGTTTAGGGATTATCTGATCTAGTGTAACACCCATGATGAAAGCGATTGTTTTTCAAACCCCCGGAAGCCCGTCCGTATTGAAACTGCAAGATATCCCCGCCCCTACTATACAAACAGAAACTGAAGTTTTGGTGCGGTTGCGAGCGGCGGGTATCAATCCGATAGATACTAAGTTGCGATCGCGCGGCACTTTTTACCCCGATAAAGCTCCTCACGTTTTGGGGTGCGACGGTGCTGGAGTCGTAGAGGCTGTCGGTGTTGGTGTGCAAAGTTTCCAAGTAGGAGACGAGGTTTTTTTCTGCAATGGCGGTTTGGGCGGATCGAGGGGTACTTATGCTGAGTTTGCCGTAGTAGACGAACGCTTTCTCGCCCTCAAGCCTGCTGCTTTAAGTTTTGCTGAGGCGGCGGCGGCACCGTTAGTTTTAATTACAGCTTGGGAATCGCTGTACGATCGAGGGCGCTTGCAAGCCGGTCAAAAAGTCCTGGTTCAAGCTGGTGCCGGCGGTGTCGGCCACGTCGCGGTACAGTTGGCGAAGTTGCAGGGTGCAGAGGTTTGCACGACTGTTAGTTCTCAGGAAAAAGCCAATTTTGTCAAGCACCTAGGTGCAGATTCAGTTATTTTATACAAAAATACCAATGTTGTCGATGAGGTTTTGACTTGGACTCAAGGACAAGGAGTTGATTTGGCTTTCGATACAGTCGGGGGAGAAACTTTTTACCAAACTATTCCGGCTGTGAAGATTTATGGAGATTTGGTAACAATTTTGGAACCCGATCCAGCTTTGGGAAATTTGAAAACAGCGAGAATGCGAAATCTGAGAATTAGTCTGGAATTAATGTTAACACCGATGCTGGAAGGTTTGGTGGAGGAACAGGAACAGCAGGCTCATATTTTGCAGAAGTGTGCTCGTTTGTGCGATCGCAACTTGCTAAAAATTCACGTCAGCAAAACTTTCCCTCTCGAAGAAGCGCAAGCCGCTCACGAACTGTTAGAAACAGGCTCAGTAACTGGTAAAATAGTGCTTGAAATTGGGGGCTAAAAATACGGATTGTTAAATAAGAAATTGACAACTGATATCATGTCCGGTCGAGGAACCACGATTTTTGTAGGTAGGGCGAGTTCACCAAGAATACCAGCCAATAATTCACAATCTCAAAAACCCGCCCCGACCGGGATATTATGGTTAATCGATCGGAAATGATATGAAATTCTTGGAGAGAAAGGTGCAAAATCCTGGTTAATAATTTTGAGAGACTTCTGGCTAATTCAACGACCAAGGTAAATCTTTATTTTCTATCAAATCCGTTGGCATCGGAATGATTCATCTGTCTCTTCCGTTTCTCTGTATCCTCTGCGCCCTCTGCGGTTTAATTCGGTTCTATAAACAAGAGCGAAAACCGTATAGGAAAAATGCCGCTGTCGATCGATAAATTTGAAGGTCAACTGCTGAAGTTGACACGACGAAAAGCACGGCCCCGTACCCTAATTGGGGGTAACTAACGGCGATTTACTTGTAACCAAATTTCCAGCGTCACCAGCAGCCACAACTTCAGCCCATAGCGGGGAAAAACTTCCCCACGATAGTTTAGCCACTCGCGGATTAGTGTTCGATCGAGGTAAGGCGCGATCGCCGCATGACGATTCAGCAACAACGATCGCGCTTGCCGCTGCCAATCCCTCAAAAACCACTGCTGCATCGACATCACCATCCCGCTTTTCGGACGGTTGACAATGACATCGGGCAGCAAATCCGCCACAGCAGCCTTGAGAACCGCTTTTTCCTGCGCGCCCGAAAGCTTATATTCTGGCGGAATTTGCAAACTCAGTGCCACCATCCGCGAATCAAACAAAGGCGATCGAGCTTTTAGTCCCGCCGCAGCCGTGAGATTATTTACCTTGGTCAAAATGTAATCGGCTCCCTTAAACTCAATGTTGAGCCGCATCAGCCGATTCAAAAACGTCGTTTCTGTCTGTTGCAATTCCTCAGCAAAGACGGAAGGCGCATTCTTCACCTTTTCCCAAACCTCCGGCTTCAGCAAACGTGGCAAATCCACATAGCATTTTTGAAACGAAGTCAAGTAAGCTGCGATCGGATCTGGTTTACCCTGAATCGAACCGTACAAACTATTCAGCAGCATCGGCTTATTTTTCGGCCCGCCAAAGCACGGATCGCCACCTTCGCCATTCAGTACCACGTCTGCGAATTGCTTTGCCGATCGCCCCAACAGCAAATTGGGAACCGTCAAGCCTTCCCCCACTGGATCATCCATCGCCGCCAGCGTTTCCGGCAGCAACTCCCAAATTTGCTGCGGCGAAACTTCCAAAATGTGGTGCTCAGTGCCACAATGTGCCGCAACGATGTTGGCAAATTCAATCTCGCTGGGATATTGAGCGCCAAAGTGCATCGAAAAAGTGTGTACCGGACGATCATGCAGCCTTGTGGCGATCGCCGCGACGCAACTTGAATCAATACCACCCGAAAGATATGCTGCGACTGGTTCTCCCGCTGGTAGCGCTTCCTGCACCAGTTGTTCCAAAAGCGATCGCACTTGTTGACTGTGCCATTCCAAAGGGCGATCGGCGTTAGTAATTTGCTCCTGTGGCTGCCAGTATCTCTGCGCCTCAATATCCGGTAAGTACAGGTAGCTACCGGGTCGCAACTCTCGCACCGCTTCCCACAGCGTTTGTGTTCCGGGTACAAAGGCACAGCACAAGTAGTCGCGCAAAGCAACTAAATCAAGTTCTCGATCGTGATACGGATTGAGCGATCGCAGTCGGGGCGCAATCCAGCGAGTCGTTCCTGTACGGGTGTAATAGAGGGTTTTGGCTCCGACGCGATCGCGCCCCAGACACAAGGTTTGCTCGTCTCTATCCCACACTGCAAGGGCAAATTGTCCTTCCAGTAAGCTCAGTGTTTTAGTACCGTACTGTTCCCATAGCCGCCCGACGATCGCCAAATCGGTCAATCCATCTGTGTCAATCTGTTGTTTGAGCATGGGAGTGCGATCGAAGCAGCAGTCACCTATCAGCACAAATCGCTGATTGGGGCTGAAGGTGGGTTCAGCTCCGATTATGGCAAAACCGGAAGTCTCCCAAGTTGCAGGGCGCGATCGGCCTTCTGGGCCCCAAGCAATGAGCCAATTAGGGTTAATCAACTTCTGATTTTGCATCGATTTAGTTAGCTTAAAAAATATGAGATATTAACTTATAAATCAAGCGAAAAATAGCTGTGCCAGCGATCGCACCCAAAGCACCCAACCATCCCACAAATAACACGCCAGTGAGCGGAGAATTCGGATAAATCGCAACAGCCGCCGTCTGTAAAACCGGGAAAAACCACAGCAAAGCCACAGTACCTGCACCAATAATCAACATCTCAGTTTGTTCGATCGCCCTGCGGTACTGGCCGTAAATCAAACCCGCCACAATCATCCCCAACAATCCGATACTCAAGCCAGGAGAGGGCAACAAACTCGTCAGGGCGATCGCCAGCAGCCCCCCCTCAAAACCCGTAAACGCCGCCCCCGACAAAACCTCCCAAATCGAAAAAGTCGCTCTCTGCGAAGGTTGTAGCCCTCCTGGAGGTGTTGCAGGAACAGGTATAGGAGGCTGCTGAGTCGGTGGTAGCTGCTGAGTCGGTAGGGGAGTCGGAGTCCGTAGGGTCGGCGGCTGCACGACGCTGTTAGGCTGTTGAGGCCGAGACATCAGAGCCGCTTCCACCTCACTCGCAGATTGAAAACGCTGGCTGGGAGCTGATAATAACATTCGATCGAGAACGTGAGCCAAACGCGAACTTACCTGCACCCGCGACTGCCAATTCCACTCGTTTCTGTAACTATCAAAAAGCTCCGTCGGCTGCAAACCACTCAGCAAAGTAATACAAGTCACAGCCAAAGCATACAAATCCGTTGCCGGATAAACTTCTTGCCCGCTCATCTGTTCTGGCGGAGCGTAACCCAAAGAATAAATGCCCGTCGAAGCTTTTGGACTCCCAACACTTTGTGTTACTTGTTTAACAGCCCCAAAATCTAATAAATAAAGCCGACCGTTTTTACCCCGCATAATATTAGCAGGTTTAATATCCCGGTGAATCGAACCGCGAGAGTGCACAAAATCGAGAACCTTCAAAATTTCCCGCAGCACCTCCACCGTTTCCGCCTCCGAAAACTTGCCTTTAACAGCTAGTTCATCCTCCAAATTTTGACCGTCAATAAATTCTTGAACCAGATAGAAAAACTGATCGTTTTTTCCCGGCTGCAAACTCGTAACAGTCAGCTCAAAAAAAGCCAGCAAACTCGGAATTTGGGAATGTTCGTTTCCCAGTTCTTCCAGCACCGCCGCTTCCCGTTCAAACAGAGTTTGAGCGATTTTTAGCTGGGGCGGAGTCAGACTTACCGACGGCTGCAAAAGTTTAGCAACGCACTGCCGCATCGCCGGAGTATCCCGGTCTCTGGCCAAAAACGCCGCCCCAAAACCGCCTTGACCCAACAACCTCACGGGCAAATAGCGGCCCCTCAAAATCAGGGGCATCCCGCAAGCCGTGCAAAATTTTTGCTGCACCGTTTTCAGCAGCGCACTGTCATTGAGGTCGGGAAAATAGTTTTGAGGGCGCGGGCAGCCCGGTCGGGTGCAGTAAACTTCCATTTTTGTTTGCTAAGAAGAGGGAAGAAGGAAGAGGGAAGAGGGAAGAAGGAAGAGGGAAGAGGGAAGAAAAAGTGATTGTTAAATCAGATTTCGATTTCTCAACTAACCGCGAACTGCTAACTGCCAGCGACCTAAGAGATTAACTTCCCGCCGAGTTGGGGGTTCCTATTTCTATGAATCCCACATCGAGCGCCGGGGGTTCTTTCTTCTCCAGGATGGTGGAATAAGTAGCAAACTGCGGCAAAATTTCATTGCTGAAAGCCTCTGCTGCTTTAGAACGGTAGCGGTTGGGGTTGTAAATCAGCGACAAAATGCGAGTTACCAAAACTTCGTCCATTTGAGATTTGTGCAAGACGCCCATAAGCAACTCTTTTTCGATCGCCGAAACCGAGACAAAAGCAGCTCCCAGCCCCGACTGAACGGCATTTTTAATGGCTTCGATCGAATTTAGTTCCATCTCTATTTTCAAGCGGCGCGTGTCTATGCCACAGCGAGTCAGTACCTGATCGATTACTTTGCGGATCGTAGACTGCGAATCGAGGGATATAAACTGCAATTTGTAAAGGTCTTCTTTTTGGATAGTTTCTTGTTGTACCATCGGGTGAGACGGAGGAAGAATCAGAGCCAGTTCGTCCTCAGCGTAAGGAACAATTTCTAAAGCTTCTACAAGTTCGGTAGGAATTTCTCCGCCAACAATTGCCAAATCGATTTGCCCGTTTGCCACACTCCACGCCGTGCGGCGGGTCGAGTGAACGTGAAGTTGTACTGCTACATCCGGGTACTTTTGCCGAAACATCCCAATCATCCGGGGCAGCAAATACGTCCCGGTTGTTTGAGAAGCGCCCACGATCAAAGTACCGCCTTGGAGATTTTGCAAGTCTTCCAGAGCTCGACAAGTTTCCTGGCAAAGCGATAAAATTTTCTCGCCGTAACTCAGCAGCAGGTGTCCGGCTTCGGTCAGTTGCGCCCGCCGCCCCCCCCGGTCAAACAGCGGCACGTCCAACTGTCTCTCTAAGTTTTGCACCTGCAAGCTAACTGCGGGCTGGGATACATAGAGGCTGTCGGCAGCGCGTTTGAAGCTTCCTTCAGAGGCGATCGCCTTGAGAATGCGTAACTGGTCTAAAGTGAAAGGAAGGTCAGACATATATCTAAATTGTCAGTTGTCAGTTGTCAGTTGTCAGTTGACGGTTGACGGTTGACTGTAGGCAGCGAACAGCAAACAGCGAACAGTCAACAGCGAACAGTCAACAGCGAACAGCGAACAGTCAACAGCGAACAGTGAACAGTTAACTGACTGATAACCGCTGAATGCTCCCATAGATACTTTGTGACACAAATTGGCCGAGAATCAATAACTTTTCTTAATATTTGCAATGACGATCGACTTGGCGCTTGACTCCCACTTAGTTATTCTGGGCTTGTTACTGGTTTTTGCGATCGCCCACAGCGGTTTAGCAGCCCTCCGGCCCAAAGGTGAAAAGCTGATCGGGCCGAGACTTTACCGGGTTTTGTTTGCCCTTGTCAGTTTGCCGCTAGCCGTCATTCTGATTGTCTACTTTTTCAACCACCGCTACGACGGTTTGCAGCT
Source organism: Microcoleus sp. Pol10D4 (assembly GCF_036701555.1). Classification (NCBI taxonomy): domain Bacteria; kingdom Bacillati; phylum Cyanobacteriota; class Cyanophyceae; order Oscillatoriales; family Microcoleaceae; genus Microcoleus; species Microcoleus sp. Pol10D4. Next base: position 23,637 of record NZ_JAUBRA010000020.1, on the reverse strand, counting down.
TTGGCAAGTACAGGGAGTACCCGGAGTTAAACCCGCAGTTTGGATACTTTCGGCAATTTCCTTTCTGTTTCTGTACCCAGCAACTTTCAACCTCCTAGAAATTGCCGCCGTTCAAAAGCCCCAAGTTCACCTCTACGAAACTGGCATCATTCGCATCACCCGTCACCCGCAAATGGTGGGACAGGTGATTTGGTGCGTGGCCCACACCCTGTGGATTGGCACTAGCTTTACCCTTGTCACTTCCATCGGTTTGGTACTTCACCACCTGTTCGGAGTGTGGCACGGCGACAGGCGGCTTCAGGCTCGTTTTGGAGAATCCTTTGAAACCATCAAATCTCGAACCTCAATTATTCCTTTTTTGGCAATCCTACAAAAGCGTCAAACCCTTGATTTGCTTGAGTTTCTGCGCCCTTCCTACGTAGGTGTAGTCATTTTTACTGGTTTGCTGTGGGAAATTCATCCTTTTTTGATGCGTGTCACTAGGAACATATACTGGTAGCATGATCCCTAGGATAGAAAAAAAATTATTAAATTTTGAGGGCTCATGGTGTTGTCGGTTAGCGAACGCACTTTTGCACAAGAGGTGTTTCAAGCCTCTACCCCCGTTTTAGTTCACTTTTCGGCTCCTTGGTGCGGTTTGTGCCGCGCGATCGACCCCACGCTTAAGACTTTTGAGGCACAGTGGGCAGAAAAAGTCAAGCTCGTAGGGGTGAATGCTGATCAATGTTTCAAGTTGGCCCACACTTACCGGCTGACAAGTCTGCCCACGCTGATTTTGTTTGAGGGCGATAAAGTTCGATTTAGATTGGAAGACTACCAAGGACGCGAGGAACTGCGGCGGACTCTGGATTCCTGGATGCTCGCGGCTCACGTAGCTTCCCCATCTCAACGGCTGCAACTTCAGGAAGTAGCCAACCGGTAAGGGTTCCAAGGCATTCGGCTCTTGTTGAGAAGGTCTTCGGCTTTATGTCGGAAGCAGAAGGCTTTCCCCATTTTTCCATCAACCATCTGACACCAAAATAAATCTCGCCGTATTGAAGGTACAGGACTGTGAGATTTGTCGTAGAGTTTTAGTTTCCACCGGAATAATAATTTGCGGCGTTTAGTGCGATCGTCTCGCTGGCGATGAAAAAAGTAGTGCAATCGTCTCGCTCGCGATCGCACTCAGCTATAACAATACTTAAAGAATTGGATCAAGTATTTTGGCCCAGTGGCGCAGGCGTGTGTCACAATTGTTTACAGTTTTGGCAATATCTAGTAGAAACTTTAAACTACCTATCAGTCATGGAACTGCTTTATCAATATGCTTGGCTGATTCCTGTCCTGCCACTGGCAGGCGCAATGCTAGTAGGTCTAGGCTTAATCACCTTTAACCAGGCAACCAACAAACTCCGACAAGCGAATGCGATATTAATCGTCTCCGCACTCGGCGGGTCAATGGTACTCTCCTTCGCATTGCTGTGGAGTCAACTACAGGGCCACGCACCCTACACCCGCAGTATTCAGTGGGCTTCTGCTGGCGACTTCTCGCTGAATATGGGCTATATTATCGACCCCCTAACGTCGGTGATGCTGGCGATCGTCACTACGGTCGCCTTTTTGGTGATGATTTACACCGACGGCTACATGGCTCACGATGACGGGTACGTGCGCTTTTACGCCTACCTGAGCATCTTCAGCGCGTCGATGTTGGGTCTGGTCATCAGCCCGAACATCGTTCAGATTTACATTTTTTGGGAACTCGTAGGTATGTGTTCGTACCTGCTAGTCGGATTTTGGTACGATCGCAAACCCGCTGCTGACGCTTGCCAAAAAGCTTTTGTCACCAACCGCGTCGGCGACTTCGGCCTACTGCTGGGCATCCTCGGCATTTACTGGGCCACCGGCAGCTTTGAATTTGAGGTGATGGGCGAACGCCTGCACTCCTTAGTCGAATCCGGTGCTCTCAGCGCAACTCTGGCGACAATCTTCGGCGTCCTCATATTTTTGGGGCCAGCAGCCAAATCTGCTCAATTCCCCCTCCACGTCTGGCTACCAGACGCAATGGAAGGCCCGACACCGATTTCGGCCTTAATCCACGCCGCGACAATGGTAGCTGCCGGCGTATTCCTGATCGCTCGGATGTACCCAGTGTTTGAAGGGTTGCCGGCAGTCATGAATTTGATCGCCTGTACCGGCTGTTTTACGGCATTTATGGGTGCTTCGATCGCGATTACCCAAAATGACATCAAAAAAGGCCTCGCCTACTCCACCATCTCCCAGCTCGGCTACATGGTGATGGCAATGGGCGTCGGCGCTTACAGTGCCGGACTTTTCCACTTGATGACTCACGCTTACTTCAAAGCAATGCTGTTCCTGTGTTCAGGTTCAGTGATTCACGGGATGGAAGCAGTTGTAGGCCACAACCCCGCTCTCGCTCAAGATATGCGAGTCATGGGCGGCTTGCGGAAATATATGCCCATTACCTCTGCTTGCTTTTTAATCGGAAATTTGGCAATCTGCGGAATTCCGCCGTTTGCAGGTTTTTGGTCAAAAGACGAAATCCTCGCCAGCGCCTTCTCCGCAAATCCCGCTCTGTGGGCTGTTAGCTGGCTGACGGCCGGGATGACCGCGTTTTATATGTTCCGAATGTATTTCAGCACCTTTGAGGGCGAATTCAGGGGAAATGACAGCGCCATCAAACAGCAACTCCTGCAACCCGGTGTTGTTTTCGGCCCCGGAGCGATGAACGTTAAGGAATTGGCATCAACTGGCGACAGTCACGATGATCACGACCATTTGCCTCACGAATCTCCTCTGACAATGGCTCTGCCGCTAGTGTTGCTGGCAGTACCTTCTGTGTTTATCGGTTTTCTCGGTACGCCGTTTGCCAATTATTTCGAGCAGTTTGTTCGCGCTCCGGGCGAGTCTCTCGAAGAAGTTTTGGAACACGCTGCTGAGTTCAATTTGACGGAATTTTTGATTATGGGCGGAAGCTCTGTAGGTATTGCTTTGTTGGGCATTACTTTGGCTTCTCTGATGTATTTGAGCCGTAAAATTGACCCAAGTGCGATCGCCCAAAAAATCAAACCGCTTTACGAGTTCTCTCTGAACAAGTGGTATCTCGACGATATCAACGATTTTCTCTTTGTCAAAGGCAGTCGCCGTTTAGCGCGGCAAGTCATGGAAGTGGATTTGCGAGTCGTCGATGGTGTCGTCAACTTAACAGGGTTTATCACCCTGGTTAGCGGCGAAGGTTTGAAATACTTTGAGAGCGGTCGCGCTCAATTTTATGCCTTGATTGTGTTTGTCGCAGTTCTGGGTTTTGCGATCGTTTCTGGAGTCAGTTAAATCGGTAGGGACACGGCATTTAGTGTCAACTTAATGTCCAACCGACTGTATCTCTTGTTTGTCTCGAAGTCTAGATCCCCCCTAACCCCCCTTGATAAGGGGGGAACAAGAGTATTCTCTCAAAGTCAACCCCTACTCCCCTTCTTAAGGGGGATTTAGGGGGATCTGAACTGGGCGAGCAACGAAAGATACAAAAGTTTTTAGGGTTAATTTTACACGCTTTGGGCATTGCCGTATCCCCACGAGGAGATATTTTAAGAAATGGTATTAGCTCAATAACTCACCATTGACAATTAGCAAATAGAAATAAATATTTAATTAAACTTAACTGTTGCGATCGCATAATTTGTCCAAATAATAGCAAAAAAAAATGTTCCGTCTAAAGAAAGTATAAAATTTAGGCCAAAATTGGCAAAATGTGTTTAAACCTAATAACTGATGGATCATTTTAAAACGCAATGGATACAGCTAACTTTCCTTGGTTAACAACAACAATTCTGTTTCCCATTGCTGCGTCCTTGCTGATTCCTTTAATTCCCGATAAGGATGGCAAGACGGTGCGGTGGTATGCCCTAATTGTGGGTTTGATCGATTTTGCCCTACTTGTTTACGCTTTTTACACTCAGTACGACTTCAGCAATCCAGATTTGCAACTGGTAGAAAGTTATACTTGGGTGCAGCAACTCGATTTGAATTGGTCGGTGGGTGCTGACGGTTTGTCGATGCCGCTGATTTTGCTGACTGGTTTTATTACTACGCTGGCTACTTTAGCAGCTTGGCCGGTCACATTTAAACCGAAGCTTTTTTACTTTTTGATGCTGACAATGTACGGCGGCCAAATCGCAGTTTTTGCCGTGCAGGATATGTTGCTGTTTTTCCTAGTTTGGGAACTGGAATTAGTCCCAATTTACCTGATTTTGTCAATCTGGGGCGGCAAAAAACGCCTCTACGCAGCAACTAAGTTTATTCTATACACCGCAGGCGGTTCGCTGTTTATTTTGCTGGGCGGGCTGACGATGGCATTTTACGGCGATACGGTGACTTTCGATATGCGGGCGATCGCAGCTAAAGATTACGCCCCCAATGTAGAATTGCTCCTGTACACGGGTTTCTTGATAGCTTACGGCGTCAAACTGCCAATTTTTCCGCTGCACACTTGGCTCCCTGACGCTCACGGGGAAGCAACCGCACCCGCCCATATGTTGCTAGCAGGAATTCTGCTAAAAATGGGTGGCTATGCTTTACTGCGGATGAATGCGGGAATGCTCCCGGATGCTCACGCTACATTCGCACCCATCTTGGTAATTTTGGGTGTGGTTAACATTGTTTACGCGGCCTTAACTTCCTTTGCTCAGCGCAATTTGAAGCGGAAAATTGCTTATTCTTCGATTTCGCACATGGGGTTTGTGCTGATTGGGATAGCTTCGTTTACCGATTTGGGAATGAGCGGTGCAATGCTGCAAATGGTTTCTCACGGTTTAATCGGGGCGAGTTTGTTCTTTATGGTGGGTTGCACTTACGATCGCACTCACACGCTCATGCTGGACGAAATGGGCGGTGTCGGGCAGAAAATGCGTAAGGTTTTCGCGATGTGGACTGCTTGTTCTATGGCTTCTTTGGCTTTGCCGGGAATGAGCGGTTTTGTAGCAGAATTGATGGTGTTTGTAGGTTTTGCAACCAGCGATGCTTACAATCCGGTCTTTAAGGTTTGCGTGGTATTTCTAGCTGCTGTCGGGGTGATTTTGACTCCGATTTACCTGCTGTCGATGCTACGTGAAATCTTCTACGGCCCTGAGAATAAGGAATTGTCGGAACACGAGGAATTGGTGGATGCGGAACCGCGAGAAGTGTTTATTATTGCGGCTCTGTTAGTGCCGATTATTGGCATTGGTTTGTATCCTAAGATGTTGACTCAGGTTTACGATGCGACTACTGTACAGTTGACTGCAAGATTGCGGGATTCTGTGCCTTCGTTGGTGGCTAAGGCTGCTGCGGATAAAACTGTGTCTTTGAGAGCACCGGCGATCGAGCCGAGCAAGTTGTAATTTAAACTGGATTTAAAAAGGAAACCCCCAAACTTTATTTTTAAAATGGTTTGGGGGTTTTCTATCTACCGGATCGAAGTAAATCGATTAGATTGGGATTTTTAAACCGCAGATTTCAGCAGATAAACACAGATGAACGCTGATGTGATTTTGAGTATTGTCGTTCCTCAAAAAGCATAAAAGAGCATGATAGGCTATATTCGATGTTGCAACTGCAATATAATTAATAGTTGGGCAACATAAAAAGTTCTAGCCTAACAGGGAGACGGAAAAATGAGTGACGACATACTTGGCTCGAAAGATGCGGTCGTGATCTCAGCGGAAAGCATGAATAGTGATGATATCCGCGCGACTATCCAATCAAATATTGACTTTGTGAATGCACTATTTGAAGAGCTTCTGAATCTCTCAGAAATTTCTCACGACGCACTCCTCAGTTACTACGTTGATTACTACCTCGGGCAGGTGAATAATGGCGGTTTTGCTCAGTTTGTCTATAACACAAGGTGGCAGCCTGCGGTCATCGCGCTAGTTAAAGAAGGCATTGAGCAAATCGGCGCGACACAACATACCGATCTTTTTGCAAAAGGAGAGGCGCTGGTTACAGCACGAAAGACAAAGTTAGCATCCTTCTTTTCGAGTGAGTTATTCGGCGAAAATGCTGAGAGAGACAGGCTAAATGGCATAAATGAGAACTTTTATTCGATCGCACAAGAGGAGAGTCTCGAACGATTAAATGCTAACTGGTTAAAAGCGCGCCCCGACCTGATTGTTGTACCAGAAGATCGAATCCAACAGGAAGTCACTCGACGAGCATTCAGTATTTCCGATCGCGAGGCCCGGCGAGCCGAGGCCCGTGCTGCCGAGCCGAAATACATTAAACTGATACGAGCCTTGTGTGATGCAGCCGGCCATAAGCTTGAGCGCGTTACGGCAGGGGATACAATGAATGAGTACGGTGGCAAAAGAATAGTCGCTTGGCACTTTATTACTGACAATGGGCATCACTTCATGGTGGAGGCTGACGGGAAGGCTATGATGTTTTCTGGAAAGTCCAAGGAACAGATTGCGGAGCTGGTAATGGTATAACTATGCAGCCAAATTAATAATTAGGTTGAGGCACTATCTTTTTTAGTCTTAATTGTTCTTATTTCTATATTTGCTAGAATAAAAGGGAATACTAACCGAACTGCAAAGCGTTATTGTTATGCCAAGAGTGCGATCTTTGTTAAGGGCGATAGAAGTGTTAGACCGCAACTACAGTATAATTAATAGTTATGCGGTGTGAGTTATCTTTTCAGGCATAATTGTAAGGTTAGTGGTGGGTAATGAAGATTTATGAGCTATTCAGAAGCATTTTCACCCAACTACATTACTGCACGAGAGCGATTTCGAGCAGCATCTTCATCTTTGGGTTATCAGCACACAGCCTATCCAATCGATCGGGTTAGTCCAACTGGTGAAGAATTAACTATTGATGTGGCGATCGGTGGTTCTTCCAACCCACGACGATGTGTAGTCATTTCTAGTGGCTTGCATGGAGTAGAAGGCTTTATGGGCTCGGCAATCCAACTTACCTTGTTAGAAAAGCAGCAACTTCTCACATCGTTGTCGCCTGATATTAAGGTTGTATTTATTCATGCTCTGAATCCTTATGGTTTTGCATGGCGACGACGTTGGAATGAAAACAACATAGATTTAAATCGTAACTTTTTGTTGCCAGAAGAAGTTTTTGAGGGCAGCCCCAAAGATTATCCTAAATTCAATTCTTTTCTCAATCCAACTTCACCTCCATCACGATTTGAATCTTATATGATTCAAGCTCTCTGGCTGATATTGAGATATGGAATGACGAGTTTGAGAAACACTTTTCCTGTAGGGCAATACGATTTTCCAAAGGGGCTTTTTTTTGGCGGTCATGCTGCATCCAAAACTCAAGAGATTCTAGCTAGCAATTTGCCCCAATGGATTGGTAATGCTTCAGAGGTAGTGCATATTGATTTCCACACAGGTTTAGGACGCTGGGGAACTTATAAGCTTTTGCTTGACGCATCTGCAACATCAGAATCTTGTTCAAGACTAGCTCAACGATTTGGAGCAGAAACAATAGAACCGAACAGTACAGAAGGTGTGTCATATCCCATTCGCGGTGGATTAAAAACTTGGTGCCAAGCTCTTATACCACAGTGTCGCTATGATTTACTAACAGCAGAATTTGGCACTTACTCAACGATTCAAGTCTTGAAGGCATTGCGGGCGGAGAATCGTGCTTACTGGTGGGGTAAGTCACATCAGAAATATGAATGGACAAAAGACCAGTTGGTAGAAATGTTTGCACCCATATCTCGCAAGTGGCGAGAACAATGCTTAAGTCAAGGACTTGAGGTTTGTAAACGAGCCTTGATTGACTGAAGGAGTTGCGACGGTCAGCGATCGCAAAACCCAATACTTCAAAATTACCAGTAGGTCGATCGCCCTTCAATGAGCGTGCGATCGCTCCGTTAGTTCCTAGCCTTATTGTCCTATGGATAGTGTGATATGGGTTTTGGCGATCGAAGTGTTAGACCGCAACTACAGTATATATAACTCGAAATAAACGCCGCTTTGATCAACAAGGTATGCGGGCTGCAACCCTGATTCGGTGTATCTCAATAGCCTCTTTGTCATCCCCCCAGGGTTGATGTATGTATTGGCAGTAGAAATGAATCAGGGGCAAGCGTGATTATGGGATTCTTTATTCCCTATTTCAGAGTCAAGATGCTTCTTGCTTTACAGACTTTTGGAACACATATCCCAAAAATTGGCATTGCACAATTTGAGGATGATTATTGTAGGGTGTCCCGGCTGCTGTGAAAATACACGCCTTCGGGTTTATGGGTTTATTCCACCAATAAAATCACAATCACCCCGCTATTATGCAACGCCAAAAAACACTTAAATATCTACATAACATTCATGTTTCAGTTAGGAGTAACTTTGATTGCACCTCCTAAAATTGAATAAAAAATCCTTCTTATTGTTAATTTGCTATAAGCGACTTATCGAGCCGTAAACCAGGAAAAAGTAAAAATTCGTGATGAATTTATTATGGGCTATTAGTCGAGAATTATCCACGCTGAAGCTAGCATAAATTTATGCAGCACTAGCAGCAATGGCAAGCGCTGCGGAGTATCAAGCTGATGTTTTACAAATGGAAACTGAATTTGCTACAGCTTATTGGGCAGCCTGTAAATTGGCGGAGTCTCAAGGATAACAAACAGTATCAATCAAAAAGATATCCTGGCACATTAACTCACCCTTTACCCCTTTCTCCTTTCAACCTTAAAAACATCCTCAATACTTTTTCCCCCCGTTTTCTCCTCCCACCCCATCGCCATCAAAAAACTCTCAGCAGACTGAGTTTCCACCACATCAACCCCCCATTCTCCCGTCTGCAACGCATCAGCATCGCTACTCAAAGGAGGAGTCTTCTTCAATCCCGCTAAAATCAAAATATCAGGAAAAGAATCATCGGCTTTCCCCTGACTCATCCGCTTATCCACCAAACTTTGAGCACAAAATTCTCCCACTTGAGGCGGAGAAAAAGCATCAGTAGAAAATAAAACTTCTACCATCCAATGACCATGATTTAATTGACGACACTTAATCTCAGGATATTGACTTAAACCCTCAGCAAATACCCGAGTAAATTCTTCCCTACTTAAGGTGGGAAAAACACCCTCTGGCATATCAAAATTATGAGAAAGCAACATCCGCCCCGTTCCAGATTCAGTCATACTTTTAGTTACTTAATTTGAGAAATTGCCAACTTAATCACACCTTGAATCGCCGCTTCTGATTCCTTTGCTAATGCAGCTTGTAGCGGTTCGATCGCAGCCCGATCGCCCACTTTCATCAAAGACAAAGCCGCCGCCCTACGAGTTTCCCCATCACCATCCTCCAGCAACTCAATCAGATTAGGAATTGCAGGTTTATAAGCCAGATTTCCTAAAGCCGCCGCCGCCTCACAACGCACATCCACATCAACATCCGTCAGAGACTTAACTAAAATCTCGAATAATTCATCCTTCGGTTCTTCCTGTGCAACCTTGGCGATCGCACCCACCACCGCACCGCGCACCACAGGCGAATCAGACGCGATCGCCTGATACAAATACTCCTTCGCCCCCGCCCCAATAAAAGCCAACGCCCAAGCCGCATGACCGATCGTACTCTCTGGCAAATCAGTTGACCCTAAAATATCCAACAAAGCCTGCACAGACGGCTCCCCAATCCTCGCCAACGCCCCAATTGATGAACCCTTAACTACCGTATCCTGATCATTCAACAAAGCATGAATTAAATGAGGAACCGCAGTCGGATCAGCAATCAAAGTCAGAGTTTTAGCAGCAGCACGCCGCACAACCGGATTAACATGATTTGCTAAACCATCCAACAAAAAAGGAGTCGCCGCTTCCCCAATTTCAGCCAAAGTTTCCGCGAAACGCAGTCGAGTCATCCCCCGCGTATCTCCCAAACATTCAACCAACCGCTTCAACAGATTGGAATCATTAGCATCGAAAGTATCTAAATCTATTTGTTCAGTAACTTCCCGAAGAAAAGCATCTGTTTCAGCGTGAGCCAATATAATGGGATGTGCCTCAGCTTGAGCATTAGAATTGACCATAATTATCACCTAATTATTAGTAGTTAAAGCCGCCATTTGAGCGCGAAGACTCTCCAGTCCAGCATCAATCTTAGCAAGTTCCGGCTCAATTTTAGCCATCGCCGCCTTCTGAGGTAATTTTGCCTTTTGTGCCGCCGTCATCGTTTCATTAACCAAACGTTCGCGATATTTCTCAAATTCAGCAATTACTTCGGCCAATTCTTCAACATTAGTCTCTGGTAAATTGCCAACTGTTTGTTGATTATCAGATGGATTCAATTCTTCGTTGTCAGACATAGTTTTGAGAGTTTAATAATTAGTCCGGGTAGTCGAGTCGAAATTTGTGTGTAGCTGCAATTGCAGTCGTCTGAATATTTTTTGTTTATGTTACCGCAATTTCAATCACCAGGATATTTTGACTGTGTTTGTAGCTGGGATTTCAAGAGACTCGATATTTGTGCTTTAAGGTGACAGCACACCCACCCCAGAAAATCTCAAGCGATTGTGTTCAATCATCTCTTCTAAAGCAGAGTGAGAAACACAACGACGCTCAGAACAGTATGCCATTTGTTTAACCCCATTTATCATCTGCACAGTCATCACCCGTACCCGAAAATGATCGTTAATAAACCAACAGCGTTCCTGTCCTTGATTAGTCTCATATTCCGTCTCAATAGTCAACACCCCATCATCCGCAAAATGGTAAATACCGATGACCGGAATACCTTCAACATAGCCTCGATTTCGCAGAAACTTGCCCGTTCTCGGATTAGTAGGATTAGGCACATCTAAAAGAATAGCAGCATAGTTTTGGTTCGGAACTGTATCATCTAAATTGTCCTGCCACATAAAACTGCATCCCCCACTAACTAAAGCGGGATCGACATTCTGCTGTTGACAAACATCTAAAAGTCTGGGATCATCTATTGACAAAACTTCAACGATGACATTGGATTCTCCCGACTCATCAGCCGCAGCAGTATCAAAATTATGGACTGTTCGCTGAGTAAACCAAACGCCCTCACTCTTGCGAAAGAAATCCATCATAGTCATAGGTGGTGTTAGCAGCATTTCTGTGTCAACTTAGCGAGAGGAATCAGAGGGATTGAGACAAATCTCATTAAAAAACGGGGATTTAGGCTTTGACCTGAGCTTAGCAGAACTGGGAATCAGAGCTGATTTTGGTTAAGAAAAATAAACAAACGTCAGTCTGGAATCCTTCAAATTCTAGGATAAATGACACAGGACAATTTTGAGCAACTCGATCAATAAATTTTCAGAAAAACATAATGTCACCTCGTCAACACTCATCTTTCCTCTCCGAACCCATTTCTGCAACTGAAATCTTGGCAACTATTCAGCAAGGGAAAAGTCTAGCTCAAAGCAACCTCGCGGGAATCAACCTCAGCCAGATGGATTTATCTGGTATTGATTTCAGTGGATCAAACTTGATTGGGGCAAACCTTAGTCAAACCAATCTGCAAGGGGCAAATCTCCAAGGGGTTGATTTACGAAGGGCAAATCTCAGAGATGCCAATTTGAGTGGAGCGAATTTACAAGAAAGCTATCTTTTTCGTGCAGAGTTACGGGGCTGTAATTTAGTCGATGCCCAGCTACAAGAGGCTAAATTAAAATTAGCTCAATATGATGATCATACTCTTTGGTCAGAGGGTTTTAATTACAAAAATTCAGGAGCCATTGGTCCCCAAGCCAATCTCAGTGGAGCTTTTCTAAATACAGCTTACCTCAGAGGAGCAGATTTACACGGCTGTAATCTGCGAGGTGCTTATCTCAGTGGAGCAGATTTAACTGGGGCCAATTTAGAGGGAGCAGCCTTAAGTGGGGCAAGTCTTCAGAATGCCTTTCTGACTGGTGCTTATTTACGAAACACTATATTGATTGGAGTCGAATTACAAGGAGCGGATTTACGAGGGGCTGACTTAACCGGGGCAAATTTAGAGCAATTAAAGAGTATTGCTGGCGCTGATTTTACCCTAGCACAAGGACTCACCCAAGAGATGAAAGCCATGCTTTGTAGTCGCGATCCCAAAGAATTAGGAACTTGGAATGCTTTTACTCGCAACAATACAGCTCAGAGTCTTCGCTCTCAGGTAGGATAAGTTTAGACTGATTGTTGAACTTCGGGAATGTGGCGTTCTAAATCGAACAGAAAACCGTGAATATATTCCTCAGTCCACTCCTCACCATAGAACCGCGTAAACATTCCTCTAGCGGGATCTTTGGCAGCACGATAATTAATATAACGTCGCTGTGCCTCAAGAATCTCTCCAAGTCGCTGACTATCTGTGACAGGTTGCGCTTGCTCCACCAAATCGAGATAAGCTTGAAGATAATCCTTAAAAGCTTCAAAGACCGTAGTTTGCACAGCCTCTGTTTCTTTGGGACGAGTCCAAAGAAAAGCAGGTGAAAAGAAAGGTTTTGCCTCGTCAGGAAAATCTCCTCCCCAAGGCAATTCCTTTTGATAGTTGTTAAAAATTGGCAAAATTGGCTCTGAGTATTGCTTCTGGTAAGCAACATCGTGAAAAAGAGGCTGCATATCTAAAGCAATTAAATGTCCCCCCGGCAAGGTTACTAAGTCCGCCCCAAAAAAGGGCAAATCATAATTTAACTGGGGGAAAATCACAAAATTAAGTACCTGTAGAGCATCACCACCCTCAACATGAGCTGCCCGAATTTGCCGTAATTTTGAGGACTTAAAAGCATGACTTGTCGTCACAACCAACTGCTCTTTTTTTCCCTTCCCAGTTAGAGCTTCTTTCCGTTCAAAACCTGCGGGAATGGGATAGGGCGCCAAGTCAAGTCGTTCTTTTAGAAGTGGGATAGCGTAATCTAAGAAAGGCTGATAAAGAGTCATTTTTAACTTATCTTACTCCCGCTGGAACTGCTAAGGGAACAGCATCTTCAAACAAAAATTCGTACAGAAACCGATCTGACCATTCATGCCCAAAATAGCTGCCGAATAGCCCTGATGCTGGATCACGTTCCGCACTATACTGATCGTAATCTTTCTGTGCCTTCACAATCCGCTGCATCTCTTCGGGAGAGTTAAGCGGGGAGGCTTGCTCTAGCATTTGCCAATACAACTGGACATATTCTTGATAGGCTGGAAACAAACGACTTACAACCGTTTCTGCATCTGTTTTAGCAAATAGCAAGTTCTTAGAAAAATACTGGTTCGCATCGTAAAACTTCATTTCTAAGTCTTGCGTTAAATCTTTGTATTTCTCCTTAAGTGCGCTCATTGGCCCGATATATTTGTCTATGTAGGCGCGATCGCGGAATAAAGGTTGAAAATCCAAGACAACCAAGATTTTCTTCTGTCCAAATGCTAAAAAATCAATTCCTAGCAAAGGCAGATCGTAATTATAATTCGGATAAATGACACTATTGAAAATTTGTGCCGTTTCTCCAGCATCAATGTAGGTATAACGAATCTTTCGCAATTCGGGACATTGATAGCACCAACTTTGAATCGTCGCGGGATTTTTGCCTCTTTCACTCACCACCGATTCTAACCCAGAGGGAATGGGACGACTCTCTAGAGCAAAACGTCCAACCAGTTCTTTTTCTAAGAATTCCTGAAACGGCTTAAACATAGATTAAAATCTAGCTCCTTCAATCTTTCCCTCAAAACAAGATCATACGGGATTACCTTAAATCTTGTCTCTGTATTTGACAAACAAAGTAATATTTCGTTACAAAAATCTGTTGTGTGCTCAGGATTACCCCGAAAAATCGCGTACCAGCCATCATTAAACGGCTGCATTTGTAATAAATCTTAATCAACCCGCTCATAATTTTAGTCTATCCTAGTAAATTAAGTGAGTGTAATTTAATAAATATGCAATTAAGTGAAAGAGCCAAGCAATTAATTCCCCAAGCGAGAATTGTCAGTTTTGCCACGTGGAAAAACTTATATTCAGATGAAGTAATTGCCATTTTTCAAGATGCTGACAATCAAAGTCGATATCTCACAGATGAGGATTTAGAACGCATTAAAAATCTTCATCCTCATCTCTCTTTAATGCTAGAAAAAGCCAGATTATTGCGAGAGCAAGCTCCTAATATTGTTGCTGATGCGAGGAAAAAGGTATTAGCGGACTTTCCCGATATCACTGAGCCTGGTAATGATCTTTATCCTCCCGAACGTGCTGAAGCCTGTTGGCGAGATTTTTGGCAGTTCCTACGCTGTATCACCTATGGAATTGCAGGTAACAATCCTCAATTTACTAGCCAAGAAGGACTCAAAAACATGGAGCTACTGTATCTAGAATTGCGGGTTCCTGTTTCGGCGATGCTCTGTGGACTAGAACAGTTGAAAAAAGTTAGTTTGCAGCATTTTAATTCTGAAGACCGGGATTTATTGAGTCTCTCTTTTGACCATTTAATCAGTGGGTTAAAAACTTTTAGTCAAGCTTAATCAACTTCCTTATTATTGTCTAAAGCAGATTTTCTAAAGCAGTAGCAACAACTCGATGATTTGAGTCTTGCCGAAGTTGACCTAAAATTTCCTTAGCCTGCGGAGCATCAAAATGCTGTAAAGCAGATGCGACGTGCTGACGCATACGTTCATACTCCGAATTAGCCAGCATTAATAACTGAGAAAGTGCAGCCGGTTCCTGAGTCGTTCCGGCTAATGTACCAAGTGCATCCACAGCCGCTTCCTGGGTGGTCATATCTTCGCCAGCTAAGGCTTCCATACAGACCTCAAAGAGCTCGCTTTCGCACTCCATATCAACCAAAACCGCCAGAATACTACGACGAACCAACCAGTGGTCATCCTGAAAAAAAGTCGAGACTAAATGAGATGCAGCACATCGACCAAACAGCGAAAGAGAATTAGCAGCTTCAGCTCGCACATTCGGCGTATTATCAAATTTCATGATTTGGAGCAATGCGGCGAAGGATTCAGCGGTTTGTTGTGTCCCAAATGCTCTGCTGACAAAGGAACGTACTAAGAATTCCGGGTCATCGAGTTTGGCCTTGAGCAAGGGAACGGCAATCTCTGGTTGATAATCCTTGAGAGCCGCGACGGCCTTGAGTCGATACTGAAAATCAGGATTGTTCAGAGACGTTTCGATTTCGTGAATATCCATAGTCACAACAAAGTATAATTTTTCTTTATTTTAACCAAAAAGTTCCTAATTATGCAAATAATCAAAGATATTTTAATAATTAATAACCTGGGCGGTTGTTATAGCTAAGCTCTTTGATCAAATCGAGTCTGAAAACAGCCGTACTTGAACCAATATTGTCGCAGTTCATGATGAGGTGTATGCAAACTGGCTTTAGCCTGATAGAGAATCACTTGTCGATGATTTCCCATCCAAAGTCGTTTGGCTGGTTCAACAGAAATTAAGCACCCTCCTAGACTGTTAACACATTCCTCAAATCGCTCAACTGCTGGATAGTCTAAAGTTTCAAAAACTAGCAATTGACCGCAAAAAATTAGGTGACGACTTCTGATCCAAGCCTGAATTTTTTTACAAGCTATTGGGGGTAGCATCTTTCAGATTCTCAGCTTGAAAACTGAGTCATTTATTTTTATTCTCAACTGTTGCATAGAAGAAAAAGAGCGAATAATAAACTCGCTCTATAGAAAGCAGGAGATACCAAACTTTAATGAAGACAAAGGTGAAGTCTAGGTAAATTTAGCCAACTTCAGTAATACTGAGAATCTTGCCTCCCATTTTCTGAATATTTTTAATTTGCTTAGACATTTGAGCATAGCTGACTTCATAGCTGATATTGCTCACTCTGACCTTAGCACCACCAGACTTAGCAGCAGTAATCCGAAAACGTTTACCAGTTGTGCTAGAGGCTCCACTGTTACCAACGCTAGAAAGTTTAATTTTCTGAGGCAGATTGCTAGCAACTGTAGCAATTAATTGAGCTTGATTACTACTATCGCTAGTAGCTGCTCCTCCCAGCAAAGAAAGCATCCGATTAAACCCGACATTCTTGATACCAGTTTGGCTGCGAATGTTCCGAGGATAAGGCACAATATTCTCGCCAAAGTTCTGGCTGTAATCGTCACTATCGATATAAGAATCGATTTCGGCTTCATAGCCTTGACCGTTACAAATTTGGACGTGCTCAGAAATCTCCGTCTGTTCTAAAGGAGCGCGACCCAGTAAATGCTTGCAGTTTAACTCGATGAACCGATAGGCAGAATTGGTGTTAAAAAATAGAGACTGATAGAGGTCTGATTTTGCCACTTGTCTGACAAATTCACGCACCGTAATATCACCATTGCGAAGCAATGATTCAGCACTGGTGAGACGCTGACTTTCCATCAGGTGAGCATTTCCTAACACCTGTCGGTAAGCAGCACGAATAACGACTTGTAAATCGTCTTCCGTTGCATTGGAGCGCAGTTCTACTGGGTCACTGACGAAAGCTGCTGTTAAACTGGACATTGTTTTTTCCTAACGTTAATTAAAGAAAGTTTGATTGAGAGTGTAAAAAAAGTTAATGTTGGTTGAAATAGCTTGACAGAGGCGAACACATCTGTTGTTGAGTACAGAAAAACTATCGGTTTATATCGTTATCGCTTTCATAATTTCGAGGGTGATAAGATAAAAATCGCGATTGTTTCAGAGAGGGATAGAGAAGTAAATTTTTACTTCTCTACCCGCTAATCACTCTATGCCTCAAGCAACTTCTGTGATGCTGGCAATTTTGCCACCTGCACGATGAATTCGCTGAATTTGCGGAGTCATATTCGCACCGGATACAAGATATTCAGTGTTACTTAGTCGGCGAGGACTATCAAATTTAGACCCCTTGACTAAAATCTTGAAAGTCTTTTCGGTGGCATCTTTGTAAGCACTGATCCGACCGCCTGTTGTTGGTAAAGTAATCTTGTTACCGCTATTGCCAGCCACAAAATCTACTAAGCGAGAAGCGGTAAAAGCACTATCAACTCCTGCATAACCTTGATACAGGGAAAGGGTACGATTGTAACCGACTTGCTTTTGTCCGACTTGACTTTTTGCCCCTTGATAATAAGGAACGGTATTCTCGCCAAATTTTTCCTGATATTCTGGACTATCGAGATAAGAATCAATTTCGGCATCGTAGCCTTCTTGCGTACACCGACAAATATGCTCAGAAAGTTCCTCTTGAGCTAAAGGAGCGCGACCCAACAAATGTTTGAAGTTTAGCTCGACAAAGCGGTAAGGAGCGCAGGATTCAAAATACCGACGGCGATAAAAGTCAGATTTAGCCACAGCGCGGACAAATTCTCGTACCGTTATCGTGCCATCGCACAACTTGGATTCTGCAATCGTCAGGCGTTCACTTTCCATGACATGGGGATTGCCCAATACTTGCTTGTAAACAGCGCGAATTACCGCCTGTTTATCATCGGAGCTGCTGGTAGGCCAAAGTTCTACTGGCGCATCTAAAACGACACTCATTGAATTTCTCCTAAGAATAAATAACGCTTCAAAACAGGGAATCAGTGATTGTCAAAAACACGCTCAGGGAGATAATTCCCCAAGTCGTTAAGGCAGAAGTTTGAGCGGTTGTTAGTTGACAGCAGTAATGCTGGAAATTACGCCGCCTTGTTTGTGGATGCGTTGATATTCTTGCGAGAGCCTATCAAATGGTACGAGATAGGCTTGATTGCTAGAGCGAAATTTAGAGACTCGGTTCATCACAGTCGTTGCTGAAGAACGATATCCAGTCACAGTAATGCGATAAACTTTGCCTTCTGCTGAGGCGCCTAATCCAGCACGAGTACGTGAATTGATACCAGACTCTTGGAATGCCCAACCATCTCCAACTGCACCACCTGAAGGGGGAACTATGGGTAGGGGGGTTTGCTGAATCACGAATTTATTCAGAACAGGGGTTTTTCCAGAAAGACTGCCCTTGAAGTCGCTACTGGAAGCTCCCCGCAAGAGAGCAAACATATGAGTAAACCCAACCATATTTTGTCCTGGCTGGGTTTTGTAGCCTCGGAAATAGGGAACGATATTTTCCCCGTAGGCATTTTGGTATTCATCGCTGTCGAGGTAAGAATCAATTTCTGCCTCGAAGCCTTCAGTATCTAGAATGGTGCTATGTTCTCTCATTTCTTCTAAGCCATCAGGAGCCCGACCTAGAAGATGTTTGAAATTGAGTTCAATAAACCGATAGCGAGGACAAGTATCGAAAAAGCGAGAGCGGTAAGCGTCTGATTTTGCCAGAGCGCGGACAAATTCGCGCACACTGAATTCACCACTTTTGAATTGGGATTCAGGAATCGTGGCTCGTTCACTTTCCATGACGTAAGCATTACCCAAAACTTGCCGATAAACGGCACGAATAATGGTTTCTACTTCTTCTTGTGAACGTCCTGAAATTAGTTCTAAACGGGGTGTTTCTTCAAATAAACTGACTCCAAGTCGAGATGCAGGTCCAAAAACCATTGAAAAAATCTCCACAAATGTATTACATGAGAAACTACCATACTTAGACGTTATATTAAAAATCTTTACATAACTTAACATAAAATCTAATCAGGGAGATTATTTGTACTACACAAAGAGGTTGATATCTTGGCTATGACTCTCTTATTGCAATATTTTTTCTGTAATACGCCGTGGATTATTGTAATATATGACGAATGGGACTTGAAATTATTAAGGCGATAAGTTATGAGATGTGAGGTAACTCAGTGGCAAAACTTTGACGCTTTTCAAACTGTAGAGAGCCAAAAGCCGACCCCCAAACCTGTTGATGGGTATTCACATCCAGACCTTGATCCAGACTACTCCAAGTTGTTTCTGTAATCTCGACATCACTGACTAGGTAGGTGGAACAACCTCTTTTTTCTATGAGACAAAGGTTTCCAGGTTCCACACGGCCTCGAAACATTTCGCCGTCTCGTTTAAAAATCATGGAACAGTGATAGCGTCGTTGCAGACTATCTGGTTTAATAGTTTTGAGAATGCTTAATTCTCGTGCGGCTCCGGCGTACTGTATGGAGTCTAGGAGGCTATAATTTTCAATATAAATCTGATCTCCCTGGTCGATTAAGCGATGAACTCCCTGACGATAGGGAGTCCACAGATCGTGATCGTAAACCTGTTCAGAGTAAAAGCCAATGGCATTGAAAAATTCAAAGGGTAAGGGACGAAAAAATATCCGAATATGGGCAAATTGTTGTGGGTGATCAAAGGATTGTTGATAGTTACTAAAATCCCCAGCCATCCACTGAGCTAAAGTGATTAAATCATTGCTTTTAACTGAATTCATATGCTAAAAAGAAGGTAGAAGAAAGTTTATGAATAGCAATTGGTAATTCACTAATTCCCTGACAGCGAACGAATCTCTGAGGAAAATGATGCGGTTACTACCCCACTTCCGGCACTGGTTTTAATTAGGGAAACACGAAACCGTAAATTAGGATTAGCAAACCAGATTTTTTCTTCCGCTGCGGCGTGTTCGTAGCTAGTCAAAAGCACAAAAGTTCCATCCTCTGTGATATGATAGTCACCTGCTGCGGCAATAGTTTCAGCATAACCTTGATCTCGTAATAACTTACCCCGATTAGGTACATTTGGATCGGGGATTGGTACCAGAATACAACTCCCCTTAACCTCAGAATTTTCATCCCAATCTGACTCACCCTCCCAACTCATTTGAAAAGGCATTACTGCTTGGGATGGGTCAACATTATACAATTGACAGAGTTCCATTACTGCCCGATCGCCCGGTGAGATAGCAACGATATCAATGACTGACTGCACAGCTTCAAAGTGTCTGAAAGTCAAATGATGGGCGCTGCGCTGCGATCGCCACCGTCCTAGAGAATTTTCAACAAACTGCTTAATATGGTTCATGGAAAACATTGTACAGGGGCAAGAGCCAAAATATTCTTGTCTTCAGAACTCCACTTTTTGTGCCCCTGTCCACGAAAAAAAGTGCTTTTAGCCACAAAAGTAACAAATTGTTACTTTGTTTCTCAGGAATGAGACAGAGGCAACACCCCAGAGATATATTCAAAACCATTAAGTTAGTCACCAAGTTGACCAACTAAGATCAGAAATAATTTTTCTAAGTTAAGGAGAACTCAATGCTTGACGCTTTTTCAAGAGCTGTAGTTGCAGCCGATGCCAGCACCTCCACTGTCGGTGATATTAGTGCCCTGAGAGCTTTCGTTGCCAACGGCAACCGACGCTTGGATGCTGTAAACGCGATCGCCAGCAATGCTAGCTGCATGGTTTCTGATGCTGTTGCCGGTATGATCTGCGAAAACCAAGGCTTGATTCAAGCTGGTGGTAACTGCTATCCTAACCGCCGCATGGCTGCTTGCTTGCGCGATGCAGAAATCATTTTGCGCTATGTAACCTACGCTTTGTTGGCTGGTGATGCTTCTGTTCTTGATGACCGTTGCTTGAATGGTTTGAAAGAAACCTACGCAGCTTTGGGCGTGCCCACCACCTCCACCGTGCGTGCCGTTCAAATCATGAAGGCTCAAGCCGCTGCTCACATCCAAGACAATCCTAGCGAAAAATTTGCTGGTGCTAAGCTCCGCAAAATGGGCAGTCCTGTAGTAGAAGATCGTTGTGCTAGCCTCGTTGCTGAAGCTTCCAGCTACTTCGATCGCATCATTTCTGCACTGAGCTAGTCCGTCGCTAATCGCAATTGGCTCAGCAAAATTGAAACTACGCTCACTGTCATCAAAATCACTTTAGGAGTTTTAGGAAATGAAATCAGTTCTCACCACAGCTATTGCCTCTGCTGATGCAGCAGGCCGCTTCCCTAGCACCTCAGATTTAGAATCCGTTCAAGGTTCTATCCAACGCTCTGCTGCTCGTTTAGAAGCTGCAGAAAAATTAGGCACCAACCTCGACGCAGTTGCTAAAGAAGCTTATGATGCTTGCATCAAAAAGTATCCTTACTTGAACGAATCCGGTCAAGCTAACTCCACCGATACTTTCAAAGCAAAATGCCATCGCGACATCAAGCACTACCTGCGCTTGGTGCAATACTGCTTAGTTGTTGGCGGCACAGGCCCTCTGGACGAATGGGGTATTGCTGGTCAACGCGAAGTTTATCGTGCTTTGGGCTTGCCTACTGCTCCTTACGTTGAAGCATTGAGCTTTGCTCGCAATCGCGGTTGCGCTCCTCGCGATATGTCCGCTCAAGCTTTGACTGAGTACAATGCTCTCCTCGACTACGCGATCAACTCCCTGTCCTAATTAATTGGCAGGTTTGTAATGTCGCAACTGGGTAGTTGATACCCCGACAAGTCTAGGAACTCTTGGCTCATTGCTTTACCAATTTTGGTGAAGTAAGGGTAAAGAATTCCTAGGCTTGTTATTGTATTTTAATAGGCATATCATATTATAGTTTTTGCAGACTGCTAATTTTATGGATAAACGCTTTTTTAGTTTTTTTAATTTAACGGAAGACCAGGCGATCTCCCTTTTAGATACGCCCCAAGCTGAAATCGGCGAAGAGGATTCCCGCTACATAGCTGCTTCCCACTTGATCAATTTCTCCACAGATCGATCGATCGCAGCACTGATGCGAGCAGTACAACAAACTGATCCGGTGCTGGAAAACCGGATTGTGCGCCGCAAATCGGTGGAAACCTTGGGAAGACTCCAAGCTGTGCAAGCATTGCCGGTGATTCGCACCTGTCTGGCGGATGATGACTGTTACACGGTGGAAAATGCCGTTTGGGCGATCGGCGAAATTGGCACTCAAGATCCCGATATTTTAGCAGAAATTGCTCAATTGCTGGATAAACCGGGACAAACCTACCGGGTAATTATCCACACCCTAACTAAATTAGATTATCAGCCAGCCGTAGCCAGAATTCGCAGATTTGTCGATGATATTGACCCGCCGACTGCTAGTGCTGCGATCGCCGGAATTTGTCGCTTAACCAGAGACTTTTCTCAAATGGGAAAAGTTGTCGCGATGTTGCAAAACAAAAATGTCCTTGGGCGCAGATTATCTATTCAGGATTTGATAGATGCGCGTTACTACGATGCAATTCCAAATATTGCCAGGTGTCCGGTATCTTTAGTCTTTCGGCTCAGAGGGATTAGGATGTTAGCAGAAGCAGGCATTGCTGAAAAAATCCTGACCTTTGCTACTATTAAACCATATTTGGAACAAACATTAAGAGACTATCCAGGGGATTTAGATTTAGTGCATAGTTATGAAAAATTACCCGACTTACCGTTTTTGATTCGCCAATTATACGAAACAGATTTTGGACGTTGCTATTTAGCCGCTAAAACGATACTTGAAAATTACTCAGAGGATGCACCAGCAGCCCTGTTTGCTACCTTTGCTGAAGAAGCAAATAATGACTATGGAGCGCATTTTCATGTGGTAAAATTGTTTGGTTGGTTAAAACATTCTCCAGCCTACGATTTGTTATTGGAAGCATTGCATCACCCCCAACCCCAGTTTCAGAAATCCCGTGCAGCGGCGGCGATCGCCCTGGGGGAACTGGGAGAACAACGTGCTATTCCAGAATTGAAAGCCTGTCTGGAAACTAAAATCTGGGATTTGAAGTATGCTGCATTAATGGCACTAGAAAAACTTGGTGATCTCACGGGTTATGAAATCGCTGCGGCCGACCAAGATTGGTTAATTCGAGCTAAAGTAGATGCTCATACTTGTGTAACATCCGAACTATCTTAATTTAGGACGGGAGGCAGAAACCGGGTTTTTTTACGACAATATTGCATCCCTGCCTTTAATACTGGTAAAAAACCCGGTTTCTTTGATATTTATGCGCCCAGGATTGTTAATTCAGCTTAATCAGAATACCTAAAACCACAAAAACCATGACAACAGATGCTTTGTTTGAACAACTAAAACACCCGAATCCTCATCTGCGCGATCGGGCAATGTTTGAAATTGCCGATTCCCGCGATGAAAATACAATTTCTCGACTGGTGGGCATTTTAGATGAAGAAGATGTCACCTATCGTCGGGCGGCAGTAAAAGCCTTGGGCGTGATTGGTGAAGATGCCGTGCCATCGGTGGTGGAGGTATTGTTAAACAGTGATAATGTGACTGTGCGAGGGAGTGCGGCGAAGGTATTGGCACAAATTGCGATTAATTATCCAGAGTTGCCGTTTCCTGAAGCAGGCTTGCAGGGATTAAAAAAGGCGATCGACGATCCGAATCCTGTGGTTAATATTGCTTCTGTGATGGCTTTAGGGCAGATGGGTTCCTCTGCTTTTGAGATTTTGGTGGAGTCGCTGAATACAACGGATAATGTGGCGGTACAAGTGGCGATCGTGAATGCTCTTGCTTCTGTGGGCGATCGGCGTTGTGTAGAAGTTCTCACCACTTTTGCGAATGATGAATCGGTGGATTCTTATGTGCGGGAATCAGCGACAAGTTCTTTATCCCGGTTGGATTTGGTGATGAATTATAAGCGTGCAGATAGTTAGGTTTAGTGAGATTTTTAGCACTACTCTCGATCGCACACAGCACTTGCAGCCGACTAAGCTATGATAAAACTTTGGGGCTTGCTGATTCACGGTATGAATCACCGTTAGAGTCGATAGAGGCGTTGCCACCTCTACCTCTCCTTCAGAACCGGACGTGAGACTTTCATCTCATCCGGCT
>NZ_JAUBRA010000019.1:0-94885 GCF_036701555.1 Microcoleus sp. Pol10D4 | reverse complement strand
GTATTTTAAAGTCCCAAAAGCCTTTCGATCCAACTTATTTGCTCGCTACCCCTTGACAGATCAAGACAGTATCTACAGTTTTTTGACAATGGCGCAATAATAGCCCCAGATGAAAACCTGCGGGCATTTTCGTCATTTTCACCAATCGGCATAACCGTCGCGACTCTCTTCGATATACCAGTAGCACAGTTAGCCAACCAACAGCCATGAGCCGATACTATCACCCCACGCGCTACACCAGTCGCAGCCTACAATCCCCAGCCGCACCTACCCAGACTCACAAAGCTTGGTTCAAATCCCCCCTGATTCTATCAGCAATTCTTTTAGGCTTGGGCATAGTCGGCGCTACCCTATTTGTTGAGTTTACCACCCAGCGCATCATCCACATTCGGGCTGATGACAATTCCGATTCGGCTGAAACTTATACAGCCCAGCGACAACAACACTGTCAAGCCAGCATTCAACATTATAAACCCGGTGATGTAGCAATTTCTATGTCTTTTGCCGATCGCCCTGTCACTACCCAAAATATCTCCATTTCTAACAGTTTATCTCTACTCGGCCAGTGTAAAGATCCAAAACGGGCGATCGCCAACAAACACCCAGGAACCTCTTTAATTTTACTCCTAGAGCGCATCCAAAACACAGTCCAAAAAGAACGCGCCCGCAAGAATCAAAAACCAGTCGTAGTAACCATCGCCATTCAAGACGACGAGCCGGGCCCAAACCAACCCAATCCAAAAGACGTTCAGCGGATTAAAACCGTTGTCCACAACATTACCGAAAACAATGGGGCGATCGCCTTCATGGTTGAAGACGAAACCCTCAAAAACCAGCTAGAGACTAATTTAACATCCGAAGGCAAGGTACAAATTTGCGATTTCAAAGACATTTCTAACTGTGTCAGTTTAGCCTTGGAAACCGCTCGTAAACCGGGTTTTCGATAGGAGCCGAGAAACCGGGTTTTTACCAAAATACTTCGTTGTAGCCAGCAGATTCAGTCAAAAACCCAGTTTCTGCCCCTCCAATGTGACCAAAGAAACCGGGTTTTTCTCAAAATACTTTGTTGCATTCCGCAGATTAAGTAAAAAAACTGGTTTCTGCCCCCGTGCATCCAGGACTAAGTAACTTCCTCAAAAATTCGCATAACTCCTCACAAATTAAACGATTAAACATTGTCAGCAAAATCAAAGGAAAGACCATGAATTTAAATCAACCGCAGAATAACGAGCATAATCAAATTCAACTTCATATCTGGCAAATAGTCGATCGCTGGCGGCAATTTCCACAAGAAGTAATTAAGCGCCTCCCTAGAGGATTGCGAGCTAACGTCAGCGAAAGAGTTGGCAAATCAGCCGAAGCCCGTATTGCCGACGCCCGCATTCAAGACATGAATCCCATCGCTTCCCGGCAATCTTCTCCTGCTACCAAACAAGCTACAAAAATTGTGGTAGTGTTAGTAGGTGCACTCACCTTCAGTGCCGGAACCCAAGTGCTCACCTCACGTTTAGGTGCGGCGGCTTTACCAGCAGCAATGGCGGGCGGCGCATTGGCTAGCTTCTTAGTTGATGAACAATCGACTAAAGTATTTGCCAAAATGCGAATTGCTCACAGCACCCAACAGGAACTTAGCGCGATCGATCGCCAAGGGCAATCTCCTATCAATGAATTAGACGTATTGTTCTATCAAAGTCAAAAGGCATTAGTCCAACAAATCCAAGGCAAATATTTAGAGAAACAGTTGGCTGTAGATGCAATTTTGGTAGGAGCTCTCAGCGGTGCAGAATTTGCTACAGCTCTATGGATTGTAGTACAAATGGGGCTACCAGGGGGGATTTTTATTGAAGCGATCGCCGCCAGTTTGCCAGTAACAATTGTTTGGTTAGCCGCCGCTTTTCAGAGCGATCGCTTTGAGTTACCAGAACACTATGCCGATTTAATTGAAAAGTATTTTGGCCATATGTTACCACGGGAAGGAATGCCAGAAGCTGAAGTTGAGAAACTCCTTGCTGATAAAGATAGCCAAGAAACACGTTTGGACTATTTAATGAAATACATTGCTGAGGGGGATAGCAATGGACGGCTGAAGAATATGGCGATGGCGGAAGCGGACTATGATATTAGCATGGGTCGCGATCGCAAAAAAGAGTTGGAACTGGAGCGCGATCGGGCGATCGAACAGCGGTTATTTCAATCTCGCGCCGACAAAACCGAACTGGAAAACGCCTTTGTTGCGCCTGATATTGAAATGATTGGTGCACCTCACGAAATCAAGGAAAAGCAGCAAAAGGTCGATCGAATGCGGCAGCAGTGGGTGCAGCAGAAAAGCGCTGAGTTGGAAGAGATTTTAGGGCAAGATTTGAAGATAATCGCCCACCGTTACGGAACGCAAATTAAACAATGTGAGGAGGACATCATGGCGGCGCAGCAGCGGTATGACGAAGCCTACCGCAACTGGAAGGAAGGCCATGACGACTTTGGGGGCGACTTGGGCGACGCGGCTTAAGAGAATCGGGAATGGATGAGGTGGGGGGTGTTCTCTTGGTATAATTGAGAGCATCCCTTTTTTGTTGAACCCGATCGCCCATGCACGAACTCGATCGCCTCCTCCAAGAACTTGTATCCCAAGCCCAATTATATCCCAAAAATACCGATCCAAGAAGACGCAGAATTATAGGAGATTTGTGGGACATTATGTTTCCTAGCTCAAGCTTACGAGGTCGCAAGTCAAGACCTACTGATTATGAGGCAAAACGGCGATTAGGTGGCATCAAAAAGCGGTGTCGCGACAGATATATGGCAATTTTAGAAGGTGATTTTGAGGAGGATTGGTCGGATGTTGTAGTAATTACTCAAGAAGAGATATTAAAGAACATTAATATTTTCAAGAAAGGAGTAAATTCCAAATTGTATAAAGCATGGCTGAAGTTTAGCGAAACATCACCATCACAGCGAACTCCCGAAGTTTATTCTGAATTCAACCAACAATTAGAAAAATTTCGCCGCAGCTTTATACAAAGACGCACAAACAAGAAAACTCAAACCTATCCGCCAGAAAAAGCTCAAAACCTAGCTCAATCCTGTGAAAATTTATGCCAAAACATTCAAAATAGCGAAGTTGATTTACAACAAAGCTGGAATACTTTCTGCGATGAAGTCCAGCAACTTTATCGACCTCTCAAGTTTTGGAACTGGTTTGCTCGTTATTTACAATTCCGATTCATTGATATCATCCGCCAGCGACTCAACGTAGTTTCAGGAGATGCACCGGGTGCAAATCAAGATGATGATAGCGCAACTGAAACGAGATTCGATCGAATTAAAACAAAAGCCGACTCAAGGCTATCTCCCGAGGTGATTAGAATCATCTATCAAGATCCAGATGGCATTTTCACGGGAAAGGATATTAGAGGTTTTCCTGATGTTAACTTTCGCGCGATCGCCATTTTAAAGTTTAAACAGGCTAGCCTAAAAGAAATTCAAGAACATTTTGGTAATCGAGTTAATGCTCAGACAACAATTAGTCCTTTTTACACCCGTACCTGCTCTTATTTCAAACCGATTCTCGAAGAGTATTTAGAAGCACAATTAGCCTTGCCCAAATCTGTTATCGAACAAATTGTCACCGACTCTGAAGGGAAGTATAATAGAAGAACAATGCCCGATCGCCCTCAAATTACTTTTAAAGGAATAATTCAATCGCGATTGGAGGGAGTGCAATCTTGGACAATTCTCGCCAGACAGTTACAAGTCAATGCCACCGAACTAATATATTTTTACCTTGACGGTATCAATTACTTTCAACTGATACCCAAACCGCAGAAGCGAACCCGCAGAAATAAAAAAAACAACCAAGAGTAAATTAGGAGAAAACAGCCATGACATACACCAGTCGCCCGATGTTTGCAGTACCTCTGACATCAAAAGCATTGAAACTAGCAAAATCCTTTCAAAAGCAATATGAAAGTCCAGCAAAAGCCAGACAAGTTTATCTAAATACTTTGGCAGTTTATGCAGTGGATACCTACTGTCAGTGTTTGGGCATTGAAACCGATTTAGAAGCTTGCGATAGTCTAAATCCAGCCATGCAGCCTTTGATGGATGTCGCCGATTTAGAAATAGTAGGTATTGGAAAACTAGAATGCCGTCCCGTGTTACCGGCCGATGAAAACTGTTATATTCCGGCTGATACTTGGGAAAATCGGATCGG
The DNA here is from genome assembly GCF_036701555.1 of Microcoleus sp. Pol10D4. Lineage (NCBI taxonomy): Bacteria > Bacillati > Cyanobacteriota > Cyanophyceae > Oscillatoriales > Microcoleaceae > Microcoleus > Microcoleus sp. Pol10D4. The sequence continues at coordinate 90,675 of NZ_JAUBRA010000019.1, read as the reverse complement.
CTATGTGGCGGTAGAAATAAATGAATCATCGAGAGAAGCAACTCTCTTTGGCTTTTACGCACCCATCAACCCTTTAGAAATGATGGAACAAGTTTCTTGCGAGAGTTTTCAGCCGTTAGAAGCATTTTTAGACCACCTGTACCGACTGGAAACGGCGCTGGATTTTTTTCAAGGTCATAACCCCGTAGCTGTTAAAGTTCGAGAGAGATTGAACGAGCAATCTCTGCCTGAAATTATCGCGGAAATGGAGCGAATATACCGCACCTATAACAAATACGAGCGACGCTATGCGGGCGGGGAGTTTTTAGCGAGTTACGTGCCTGCAAAACCTGGTTTTGCCTTCAGAGGTAGCGCACCTATTGTGGATAGAGAAGAGTTTGACGATTCACAACAAACTGAGTTGCAAGATTTAGCAGAAGAGTTGCTAGAAAAGTTGGATGAAATCTGGGGTAGTGATGACTCCGATGAATCGGTTAATCCCGGAACTCCAACTAATGAAAGCACTGATGCCACAGGGCAAATTCCACAACCTGTAATGGTTCCCCCATCCACAACTACCGCCGGTCTAATAAGTTTAAATGAATGGTTGCAAAAATCTGAAAGTAATTCTCAATACAACTGGCAGAGTCTGGAATCATTTTTAAGCAACCAAGAAGGAAATCTAATTTTTAGATTTGCCAGCGCCCCCCGTTCCCGCACTGCTGACACCGAATCGCCAACCCTTAGCGCAAGTAAGGTGAGAGAAATCTCCTTGGCTGGCTATCCTGTTGTATTGATTGTCAATTGCCAAAAAAATGCCGAAAAAACCGATATTCTCATCAGATTGTATCCCCTATCTGCTGCACAAACTTATCTGCCAGTGGGGATAAAACTGATTGTAATTGATAGTGAATCGGGAGATGTTTTTTTGGAGGCTCAAGCGCGGAGTGCCGATAATTGGATTCAATTGGAATTCAGCGGTGAAGTAGGAGAGCCTTTCAGCATTAAGGTAGCGCTGGAAGATGCCGAAATTACTGAACATTTTGCTATCTAATTTTAAGTCAAAATCTCTAGGGGAATGGGAATGGGTAAAATAGTTGTCTTGAGTTTTATAGCGGGTGATTGTCAGCAAGGATTTCAGCAAGTCAGGCTAGAAATTCGGGAAGATAATCAGTGTTTGCTAGGGACAGTTGCCGGCCAATTGCCACCCGCCCCGCAAATACCGCAGCTATACAATACTTGGCAGGCAAGATACCGTCAAATGGGATCGAGGTTGCGAATTGAAGCGAAGTCAGCACAGGTAACAAATTTTTCTCGTCGCGATTTAGAAGCAGACAGCGATGCTTTAAAGCAGCAGCTTAATAATTGGCTCAACTCACCGGAATTTTCTCCTGTGAAGGATGATTTGCTGATGAAAGTTGGGCAACATGAAGAAGTCCGAGTAATCGTTCAAACTGAGGACTTGCACTTGCGACGATTGCCTTGGCATTTATGGAATTTTTTCGACCGCTACCTGCAAGCAGAAGTAGCTTTGAGTTCTCCTGTTTGTCAGAAAATATACCCCCTGAAAAAGAGAAACAAGGTGAGGGTTTTGGCGATTATTGGTGACAGTGCGGGAATTAATTTAGACAGGGATAGGCGCGAGTTAGAACAAAATTTACCCGATGCAGAAATTGTGTTTGTGACGCAACCAGAACGCCAAGAAGTTTATGATGCAATTTGGGATGCGGGCGGATGGGATATTTTGTTTTTTGCAGGTCATAGTCTGAGCGCATCTGATGCTACTACAGGAAAACTTTTTATCAAACAAGGGGAAAGTTTAGAAGTTAAGGATATGAAAGCTACTCTGAGAAAAGCAATAGCGAGGGGGTTAAAGTTGGCAATTTTTAACTCTTGTGATGGATTAGGAATTGCCAAGCAGTTAGCCGAGTTGAATATGCCCCAAGTAATTGTGATGCGAGAGCCGGTGCCGGATATGGTGGCTCAAGAATTTTTGAAATATTTTCTTGAAGCGTTTGCTCGCGGTGAATCGCTGTATTTAGCTGTAAGGGAGGCGCGGGAAAGGTTGGAAAGCGTGCAGGATGAATTTCCCTGTGCGACTTGGTTGCCGGTTATTTGTCAGAATCCCGCTGAGGAGCCGGTGAGTTGGCGGGAGCTTGTAGGTACAGATTCAACAATTAATCAAACATCAGATGAGCAACAAGAACAAAATACTAATGCGGAACCTAGTCGCCGCCGTTGGGCAAGAATTGCATTATCTAGTGTTCTCCAAATTGTTCCGGGAGGATGGGCTAGTGTTTATTTAGCTGATGCTCTCTTAAATGTGGTTCAAGGTGCAGGCAATCAAAACACTGAAGGGGAGAACAATGATAAAAATTCCACTGAATAAATGTAAGATTGGTTAGTTTCTCATTTGACACGCTTTTTCTCCAGATTGATTTAACGCCTGAGTACAATAAACTATAATGAAGCTAACTTCTATCTTAATATTGAGAGGTAAATTATGCTGGTAAATACCGTAATTGTTGAAAAATTGGAGATCGACGGTACAGTAAAAACATTTACGATGAAAGCTGATAGAAAATATGATCTTTGGATTGCCTTATCGGATGAGTATGAAGACCTAAGAGATGGGCCATTTCACTTTCTTGATAAGCGATATGCTGAAAGGTTTTCAAGAGAGTTTGGAAAATGTCCAGTGCGACGAGTAGGAAAAAATCGCTTTAGCCGTTTGAATGATTGTTACGAGTTTAGTACATCTTGGCAGGAAATTCCTACGAAAAAAGATTGGCTTTCTTATTATGCACTTTCTTTGCCCGAATACGCAGTTCCAAGGGAAATTTGCATTACAGATCCAATGCAACCAGAGCATGAATACCAAAAACAAGTTATCCGAGATGACCAAAACAACTGTTTTGTTATTTACTTAAAATGTAGTTCTCGTTTGGGTTCATTTAATTTTGATTTATTGTGTAGATTTTACCAAGAGGACAAGTTATTATTTAAACAAGCTGGATATCAATAAATTTCGACTACTGATTGTTGGATGAAAGATGTATGGAAGCATAGTTTGGAGTTAAGAGAAGCCATAAAAATTGAAAATTTTTTAGATTTAGGAGTTTTTGGTATCAATAACAAAGTGATGCTAATGTTTGGGGAAGGAAACTTAAACGATGGCTTCCCTTCTATTCAAGCTCAAGTTTTCACGGAAAACGGGCAATTATCAGCCCAATGTTCGGGTCAGCTCCCTCCTTCATCAGAGTTGTTAGCACTTTATCGTGATTGGCAATTAATGTACAAAGCCAGCCTCGGAATAAAGAGAAAACTAGAAGGAAAACCAGCACAGCTAACAAATTTTTCTCGCCTAGACTTGGATCGTTTAACTAAAAAATTAGAACAACATCTGAATAAATGGTTAATTTCTGAACAATTCATTCCTATCGATCGCATCTTGCACGGAAAATTTAACCACTCTAATCAACTCCAAGTCATCATTCAATCTCTAAACCCCGATGTGCGTCGGCTCCCCTGGCATCTCTGGAATTTTCTCGATCCTTATAAGAAAGCTGAAATTGCTTTAAGTTCACCTTTTTATGACCGAGCTTTAAAAACTGATGTCACTAGAAAAGTCAGAAATAGCTTCGCTATTTCTGGACCTAGAAACAGAATCAGAATTTTATCAATTTTGGGCGATGCTCAAGGAATTGATATCAATACAGACAGACAGTTACTCGCCAAAATTGATGCAGAAACTACTTTTCTTGTCAAGCGAAACCGCCAAGAATTAAATGAACGATTGTACTCAGAACAAGGCTGGGAGATTCTCTGTTTTTCCGGCCACAGTTCTAGCGAAATGGATGGTAGCAACGGTTATATTAAAATCAACGATACCGATAAGCTAACCATTCCTGAATTTAAAAATGCTCTCAGCACAGCCATTGAACGCGGCTTGCAAATTGCAATCTTCAACTCTTGTGACGGCTTAGGATTAGCGAATCAACTGGCTCAATTGCACATTCCCCAAATTATTGTTTTCCGAGAACCAGTCCCGGATGTAGTCGCACAAGAATTCTTGAAAAACTTCCTCACCGCCTTCGCTAGCGGTAAATCTTTCTATCTAGCAGTCAGAGAAGCACGAGAGAAGTTGCAAATTCTGGAAACTCACTTTCCTTGTGCTTCGTGGCTACCAGTCATTTGCCAAAACCCCGCCGAAGTGCCCCCGACATGGCGATCGCTCCAACATTGAAGCGGGCGATCGACAGTTACGGGAAGTTCGCATAAATTTTTAGGCTATGTGGAGAGGAAAAAGCTGAATAAGTTCACAGCGCCCACCCGATTACTGTAGCAAAAGATACCAAATACCGAGCAGGTTCATTGGCTGCGCTCCATAGCTAATGCCAACCGTATAAAACTATGCAGGCACAGGAACACGAGAAAGTACCGCAAATTTTTCTGAGGCTTCTGCATAATTTACTGGGTTAAACTCGACTACTTGCAAATAGGACGTTTTCCCAAAATTTCTGAGAACATCCTCTTTGATTAGGAGTACCCCTTTTCCCTGATTTAGGATTATGGACGAACTGTTAGGCCAACTCATCAGAAAACTTTATCAGTACCATATTGAGAGTCCAGAGTACAGAAAGGCTTTGGAGCATCTACTATCCTTGATCCCACATCTCCCTGGTATTTGCCAAGACCGTCACCCAGACTATTCAAAAGCTGTAGACCAAAGCTCAGAGGATATTCGGCAAAAGATTGATGGATTTATCGGGACTCTTGGTTTGAAAATAGATGAAGCCCCAGCATCTGTTTTGCGAGAAAATTTTGTCAGATGGGTTAATAGATTTCTCCGTTTTGATATTTACGATTTGTACCGCAGCCGAAAGCTACCTCTAAGTCTAGACAACGCAATCACAGGTGAAGAGGGAGAAACTACTTTTATAGAGCAGCTACCAGATCCTAGGACACTTGATCGTTGGCTGGAACAAGAGGAAGCCCAAACGCAGCGTTTAGTTCTCAAACGTTATGTAGAGAGAGATCCAGAGGGAAAGCTAAGAAATTGTTATCCTGCAAATTGCTCCAAATGCAGCTGCCAAGCCATAGCTCAAGCACGATACCTAAACAAACCGCAGTTAAGTGTACCAGCACTAGCAGAGAAATTTGGAATTCCCCCAATCACGATTTACTCACGTTGGGACCGGAGCTGTCGCCCCATACTTCAAGAGATTGCCCATAACTATCATCAGTACCTCCATTTACTTGAGCCAGTACCTTTGAGCCAGTGGTTTGAGAATGTCTTTGATGCAAGTTGGCAGACGCTCGAATCAATTTTTGGCGCGGGAAGCCCACATCTAGTTCGATCGAGAAGACGGACAGCAGATGATGTGAGACTGGGTAAGCCGATCGATCTGGGAATGCAACTGGCAGGAAACCCTGTAGCCCTTGTTGTTGTGGTAGCTCTCAACCCAGAAGGAGAACTAGGCATACTGTTACGGCTGTATCCTACTGGTGAGCAAGAGTGCTTACCACCTAATTTGCAACTCGTTGTCCTGGATGAGTCTGGAGAAACCTTTCTAGAAGCCCAATCGAGAGATGCCGATAATTGGATTCAACTTCAGTTCAGTGGTGTAGCAGGAGAAAGTTTTAGTGTCAAAGTTGCTATGGGAGGTGCTAGCTTCATAGAAGATTTCGTTATATAACAGCTTGCTTGCCCAATCTCTGTTTGACTAAATATGAGTCAAGACTTCTCCCGTAAAAATCTGCGAGGACGCTCTTTTAAAGGTCAAGACCTAACAGGAGCCGATTTTAGCTACGCCGACATTCGAGGTGCAGACTTTACCAATGCGATTTTAAGAGGGGCTAACTTCAGTTATGCCAAAGCTGGACTGCAACATCACTGGGCTATTTCCTTAGTAATACTTTCATTTTTACTAGCAACAGTATCGGGATTAACTTCCGCGATCGCTAGTGCTTGGATCTACTATGTGCTAATCAATGTTCCTACCGCGATCGGATTAATACTACTTGCTGTTTCCTTTATTTCTAGTATTCGCAAAGCTTTAGAAGCAGCTATATGGACTGTGCCTGTAGCTGCAATTGTAGGCGTAGCTATGGCTGTGACTGGTACTGCAACATTGCCTGTAGCAGTCAGCATACCGGGCGCTGTGGTACTGTTCGTAAGTGGTACTATATTGGCAGCGTTAGCTGTAGCTGGGGCTGTGGTAGCATCTGCCGCTTATGCTGGAGTTGCAACATTGATTGTAGCTTTGGTTGTTACATTGGTTTATGCTGGAATCAAAGCTGGGGCGGTAGCTAGTTTTTTTATATTACTTGGTGGTTACATTGGCTGGCAAGCCTCTGTTGGAGAGCCAAAATTTGCCTTTATTAGGAAGATTGCTATTGCCTTTGCTGCTACGGGTGGAACCAGCTTTCGTGGTACTGATTTAACTGATGCTAATTTCACGCAAGCAATCCTCAAATGTACAAAATTTATCGGAGCAAATCTAACTCGCACCGTCTTCTATAAAGCCAAAAAACTGCTTTTTGCCAGGGTTGGCAAGTCTATCTTAGAGCCTGTATTCATTCGCACATTACTGGTTACTGGTAACGGTCAATATAAATCATATGTTGGCGTTAATTTGAGAGGAGCAAATTTGATAGGTGCAGACCTCAGAGGTGCTAATCTTAAAGGCTCGAATATCAGCGAGGCGACTTTCCAAGGAGCGAATTTAGAAATGGCAAATTTTGCGATCACTGAAGCAATTGGTACAGATTTCAGTAGCGCTCAAATGACAGGCGCTTGTTTGGAATCGTGGAATATTAATAGTAGCACGAAATTGGATAATATCGATTGTCGATTTATTTATCTTTTAGAATATCCCCACCCCGGAACCGATGACCGCGAACGTTGTCCCAGCAGTGGCGAATTTGCCCCCGGAGAATTTACCAAACTTTTCCAAGAATTTCTAAATACGGTTGACTTAATCTTCCGCAGCGGCGTTGACTGGAAAGCCTTTATCGCTGCCTTTAAAAAAGTGCAAGTTGAGAATGAAAACACCGAAGTCACCATTCAAAGTATTGAAAACAAAGGTGATGGAGTTGTGGTTGTCAGAGTCAGCGTTACTCCTGATACCAACAAAGCAAAGATTCATAGGGAATTTACCGAAAATTATGAACTTGCCCTCAAAGCCATAGAGGAAAAATATCAAGCTAAACTAGAAAGCAAAGATGAGCAGATTACCGTTTATCGCCAGCAGCTAGAAGATTCTCGTCAGAGAGAGATTCAGCAAAATTCCAATATGAAAGAAATTATCGAGATATTGGCAAAACCAGCCGTTAATCTTCCTGTTAACGAGTCTGAAGTAAAAGCTATAGCCTTACGCCAAACAGCAGTTAATTTAGTTGTCCTCACACTGGGATTTGGGGACTTAGAGAAAGGATTTCCTTGTGTTATCGCTCAAATTTGGACAGAGATCGATAGACTGCCAATTCAACATCCAGGTGAGTTGCCACCAGCACCAAATATTTCTGTACTTTATGAAGAGTGGCAGTCAATTTATCATCGCCTGGAATTGAGCTATAGAATGAAAAAACCACAGTTTCAAGCCAGCAATTTTTCTAGAAAAGGCATTGATCAAATTGCTGTAGAATTAGAATACTCTTTAAACAAATGGCTCAATTCAGAGGAATTTTTACCTATAGATAGAATCCTGCGCGAGAGATTCAAGCGTTCTGATGAAATCCAGGTAATCATCCAATCACAAAATATCGAGGTGCGTCGCCTTCCGTGGCATCTGTGGGATTTTTTCAAAGCTTACCGCAAAGCTGAAATTGCTTTAAGTTTACCCTTTTACGATCGAGCTTTAAAAACTGCTGTTACTAGAGACAGAATCAAAATTTTATCAATCTTGGGTAGCGATCGAGAAATTAATCTGGATGAAGATAAGCAGTCACTAACACAATTTGATGCAGAAACATCCTTTCTCGTCAAGCCCAACCGCCAAGAATTAGATGCACAATTGTGGGATGAGAAAGGTTGGGATATTCTCTGTTTTTCCGGCCACAGTTCCAGTGAAATAGATGGTAGCACTGGTTATATTTCTATCAACGATACCGATAAGCTAACCATTACCGATCTAAAAAATGGTCTCAAAACAGCGCTCGATCGCGGCTTGCAAATTGCAATCTTCAACTCTTGTGACGGCTTAGGATTAGCGAATCAACTAGCCCAATTGCACATTCCGCAAGTTATTATTTTTCGAGAACCAGTACCTGATATAGTCGCACAAGAATTCTTGAAAAACTTCCTCACGGCCTTCACCAGCGGTAAATCTTTCTATCTAGCAGTAAGAGAAGCGCGGGAGAGGTTGCAAAGTCTAGAAGATCGCTTTCCCTGTGCTTCTTGGCTCCCCGTTATCTGCCAAAACCCCGCCGAAGTGCCCCCAAGCTGGTACTCGCTCCAAAATCCCTAACACCCCCCAAAAAACAACCTCCCAACGAAACTGCATAATTTCCGCAATTCCCCACGATACATATATAGCAAGCCATACAGCCCCCCAACGAGGTACTCATGCGCCACCCTAGCCCAGATAGCCCGGTTTCTGGAAAACCCCTGCTCCAAATACCCCTCCCAATCCCCAACTCCCCATCCTTACTGAAGTCGCCGCCAAAAACCTCGGCTAATTCCTCATCGCATAATTTGCCCGATCGCCCCCGATATAATTTCAGCCACTCAAAATTGATTTGGGAGTAGTCACTAGAATGACAGACATAATCGATCGATTTTCGACTTGTTATCAAGTCAATCCCCATCCTCGCCCAATGCAGGATTCTCGGCTCAAACAAAATTTACAACGCTTTCTGGAACAGCATCCAGAACTAAATGATGAAACAGTTTTGCTGAAATATTTCTGCAACCAAGCTGCTAAGAATAACTCGCATTCATTGGCAATCGATCATTTGCTTGCTTATGTGGATGTTGCTTGCTACTTAGCGGCGATATCCACTTACAAAGCCTTCCAAACACCGGAGCTGACTTTGGAAGACTATTTGCAAATCGCCAGAATTTACATGGCTAGCCGAGCGGTAGAATTGTGCACTAAGTTCGATCGCACGCGGAGCCAAATCCAAACCTATCTCCATCGGCCTCTGCGCGACGCTATTATGAGCAAAGTGCGTAAAAACCAAGAAACAGAAAGGCGAAGTGACTGGGGACTGCTACGGATCACCCCGAAAGAAGGTCTGAAAAGTGATTTGCACAACTTCGGAATTCGAGAACCAAAATTATCCCGTTGCTTCCTAACTCGGCAAGGTTTTTTAGAAGTTTATGCCCCAGTTAAAGCCGGCACAAATCAGCGATTACCGAAGCCAACGGCAGAACAATGGGAGGCGATCGCCCAATTTTGCACCGAACAACAATTCCCCCACTCCATTCAACCATTCACAGTGCCGGAAGTCAAAACATTGTTGCAAATTTGTGTTGATGCGCTACGGGCATCTACTCACATTCAATTTGATTCCCTGGATGCAGAAAACTGGAATTTAGAATCAGAAACGGCTGAGCAATCCGAGCAGCAAGCATCGAACAGACAGCAAGACATGGAGCAATCCGATCGCCTGCAACAGATGACAACTGAATTAGCAAGTGCGATCGCCTGCCTCTCTCCTGATGCAAAAAAAATGTTAATCTTGGAGCATGGATTCACCGGATTTAACCAAAATTACATCGGTAAAGAGTTTGGCCTCAAGCAATATCAAGTTTCTCGAAACTTAACTGGTTACAAAAGAAATCTGTTAACAAGTTTGGTAAAGTGGAGTCAAACGCAAGCGAGTGTTCCCTTGACTGTAAAAGATGTCGCTCGCCTTTCAATTCTGCTCGATGAATGGCTAAATTGGTATTGTCAAAGCGCCATTCTGTACAAATTCTTGCAAACCGCCTTGAAGCTGCATCCAGCTCTAAAGTTGGAAATTCCCCTGTTGTGTCGCTACTATTATGGATGTAAGTATGGATGTGAGAAAGTAGACGAAAGAGCGATCGCCCACAGTCTTAACATAACACCAACTGAATTGCAAGAAAAATTAGTGCAAATTAAAACAACTTTGCAACAACAGTTACACCAATGGTTAGAGCAAATTCTTGTACTCACACCCTGTTCTCTCAAAGCGATCGATAAGTCATCAGCATTGTTAGTAGAACAATTTTTAGCCAACGCCCCCTACGCCCTGTTAACACTAGAACGGAGATAATAAAAATGGTATTAACTTTAGCACAATTAAGTCTAGCCTGTCCCCATCAACTATGGCTAGAGTTTTCCGAATCAGAAGAGGAAACAGCTTTGCTTGTAACGCAAGATTACTCCTATGAAGCAGCACGTCATCGCGCTTTCTTAAATCGGCTAGCGCTGGCAGTTTTGGTACCTGAATTGTCAGCCGCATCCGAAACCTCTGTCCAACTTGCATCCTCAGAAAACCTGTGGGAATTTGTTACTGGTTTTGCCTTGAATTTTGGCAAAAGTCGCCTAGTAATTATTCCCAGTGAAACCATCGATACTGATGAATTTTCCGTGCCTCAAGAATGGGTGGATATTCCTGCATTGGCGGCGGATTATTATCTGGCTGTGCAGGTAAATTTGGAGGATGGATGGTTGCGGGTGTGGGGTTTCACTACCCATCGTAAACTGAAAACTGAGGGAAGGTATGATGGGGGCGATCGCACTTATTCCCTCGATGTAGAGGATCTGTTTGAAAACCTGAATACTCTCTGGGTTTCTCAGCAACTTTGTCCAGCCGAGAAAGCCGAAATTCAACCGTTACCGACATTATCTCATAACCAAATAGAAAGGTTCATAGGTGACTTGGGCAAACCTTCTCTTTATTCACCTAGATTAAAGATGCCCTTTGCCCAGTGGGGGGCGCTGTTAGCCGCTGAGGATTTTAGGGAACAGCTTTATCACCGCAGAATAGGAAAGGAATATGCCCTGCAAAAAGTTGTGACTTTGACTAAAAGTATTTTTTCTAACTTGTGGTTGTTTTTGGATGAATTAGTGGAAGTTCATGGTGTGAATATATTAGCAGCTAGAGGGGGAAGTCGAACCGAAGAAAATGAAGGCGATCGCCCTGCTCAAGCACGGGGTAGAATGATAGATTTAGGAATTAAATTAGTAGGTCATCCGGTCGCATTAATTGTCTATTTAAGTCCTGAATCAAACACTAAATGGAATATCCTTTTACAGTTAAGACCAGGTGGCGGTCAAACTTACTTGCCGCCGGAGGTGCAGATGATTGTTTTGGATGCTGGCGAGGTGTTTTTGGAAGCACGATCTAGAAGTGCTGATAATTGGATACAATTGGAGTTTACCGGTGAGCCTGGGGAGCGGTTTAGTGTTAAAGTGGCTTTAGGCGATGCGAGTATCGTGGAAGATTTCGTCATTTGACCAATGGCATAAATATCTCTTAGAATTTCATCATTAACTTCAAGGTTACGCAAATGCAGACTCCAGATTTTCCACTCTCATTTCTATTACAAGTGTTGAAAGTAATCCGTGACAGCCAAGGCAAGCCAGAAATTGTATATCCACTGTTATCTGGTTATCTGGAAACATTAGATGATAATTTTGCTATCTCCTTGCAAAAGTGGGCAACTATTACCTTGTTAGAATATTCTCCGCAAGAAGCAGAAAAACTTGCAATAGATATTGCAAATTTCAGCAGCATAATGGCTGAATCTTCATTAGGAAACCGCAGTAATAATGTTGAAATTGCTATTGTCGGCAATGAAGTTGCTATTACCGTCTTAACTCGCGATGCTTTTCCTGAAAAATGGGCTACCATCCAAAATAATTTGGGTAATGCTTACCGCGATCGCATTGAAGGGGATAGAGTGGAAAATTTGGAAAAGGCGATCGCTCATTATCAAGCGGCATTGGAAATTCGCACTCGTGACGCTTTTCCCGAACAGTGGGCAGCAACCCAAATTAATCTAGCTGCTTTTTACAGCCAGCGTCTTCTGGGCGATCGAGCAGAGAATCTTGAAAAGGCGATGGCTTGTTGCTTTAATGCTTTGCAAATTTATACCCGTGAGGCCTTTCCGCAGCAATGGGCGTTTGTGCAAAACAATTTGGCGACTGCTTATCACAATCGTATTATGGGGGAGCGAGTAGAGAACCTAGAACAAGCAATTAGCTGCTGTCTAGCAGCTTTGCAGGTTTGCACCCTTGAGGATTTCCCTGAAAGATGGGCAGAAATTAAAATAAATCTTGGACTTATCTATTTTGACCGCATTCGGGGAGATCAGGCAGAGAATTTGGAAGTGGAAATCCACTGTTATCAAGCAGCATTGCAGGTTTATACCTTCTCAACCTTTCCCGAAAAATGGGCGATAACGCAAAAAAATCTTGGGTTTGCCTACCTTTGCCGCATTCATGGAGAACGAAATGATAATTTGAACGCGGCTATTAAATTTTCTTTAGCAGCTTTGCAAGTATATACCCGCGAAACCTTTCCTCAAGATTATGCAGAGACTCAACTTAATCTTGGCATTGCTTACCAAGAAGCAGATCAATTATTGAATGGCTACAAAGCATTTTTTTCGACTATTGAAGTTGTAGATTTTTTAAAAGGGAAAAATAACTACTGTCGCGATACTAAACTAAATCTTTCTGAAAAATGGGCTGTTCTTTATCAAAAAATGGTAGAAATTTGCCTTGAATTAGCAATTAGTGAGCCAAGGTACTACACTCAAGCCTTTGAATATGTAGAAGCTAGTAAAGCTCGTTATATTAGAGAACTTTTAGCTGCTGAAAATATGTACTCCAATCCCTATTTTCAGCCTAAAGGGGATATACCACCGAAAGTTATTGCTAAACTGAATAAGTTGCGAAATGAAATTTATGCTGAGCTAGACTTGCTTGCACAATCTTTGTTGACTTCTTTGCCAAGTGAAACAATAGATAACGATCGACGATTATTATTGGTGACTGCTAAAAGTCAATTACCTAACACAATTGCTTCCCAGTCCATCAATCAAATGAAAAAAGAACTTGACACCCTTATTAAAGACAAGGTTCAACCTATCGATCCTACATTTAGTACGAATCCTCAAATTACTTACAGTGATATTCAGACATTAATCACTGACAAAACAGTTGTCATTGAATGGTATTTTACAAGCAATAGATTTATTGCGTTTATTATTACCCGTCAAACTTTATACCCTATTGTCTGGCAATCTTCAGAAGAAGAATTCCAAAAACTAATCGAATTTTCTGAAGAATATTTAAACAATTACAACGACTTTTTTGATACTTCAGGATCTAGACTTCAAGTATTAACTAGGCTTGAAGCAAAAAAATCTCAGATTACCAACTACACGACTTGGCGACTTAAACTAGATGAGATTTTTATAAAAATAGCTGAAATTCTAAAATTCGATCGTCTCTTTAGTATGCTCCCCGAAACATACAATCAAATCATTCTTATTCCACATCGATTTTTGCATATTTTTCCTCTTCATGCCCTACCATTTTCTGAAGATTCGTGCCTTTTAGATCGCTTTTCAGGAGGTGTACGCTACGCTGCTAGTTGTGGGATACTCAACCAAATACAAACTCGCATAAATCGAAAATTCAGCAATTTTTGTGGCATCCAAAATCCTACCAAAGACTTATTCTTTTCCGATCTAGAAGTAGAGGCTATTTGTCAATACTTCGATTCTTCCTATATTCTCGCCCATGAAAATGCCACGAAAGAGAATCTTGTCAAAAAAGATGTATTGCATAACACGCATTGCTTGCATTTTGCATGTCATGCTAACTTTGATTTTAAAACTCCTTTCAACTCATCTCTATTCTTAGCTGAAAGTGTTAGTTTATCGGATAATGAAGCAGATACAAGCAAAACTTATTCTGCTAGGGTCATCAATCCAGAAAACTGTTTGGTATTAAATGAAATATTTAACCTTGACTTCAGTCAATGTCGCCTTGTTGTTCTTTCTGCGTGTCAAACTGCTTTAACAGATGTTAAAAACGTTAGCGATGAATATATTGGTTTACCAGGTGGGTTTCAGGTTGCAGGCAGTGTTGGTGTAGTCGGTAGCCTCTGGCCTGTTGATGACCGTTCCACAGCTTTTTTAATGATTAAATTTTATGAAAACTTGAACGATGACTATACTGTAACATTGGCACTGAACAAAGCTCAACTCTGGCTGCGAGATATTACTAAAGGAGAACTACTGGAGTGGATTAAGAATTTATCATTAACTCCCGAAAACAAAGAAATTTTATCCAAGAGATTAAGGGGTTATGCTGAAGATAAACCATTTAAATTCCCATTCCATTGGGCTGCTTTTTGTGTCACTGGACAGTAGTTATTAGCACAATGCAAGAGAGCAAACAATGGGTAAATTAGTTATTTTGAGTCTAGAAAAAGAAGACTTTCAGCAAGGTTTTCCTGCAAAGTTACAAATTGGATTAGAGGGCGAATCTCTGCCTGCACCTATCAATGGATATCTTCCCCCAAACCCAAAAATTCCCAATTATTATAAAAGTTGGCAGTCAGCCTATCTTACTCGCATCGAATTCCCATCAAGATTAAAAGAAAAACCAGCCTTCCAGTCTAATTTCTCTGATGATGACGTTAATGCACAAGCAAGGCATTTAACTAAAACAATGAATCAATGGCTGAACTCGCAGGAATTCAGTCTGATTCGAGAGGAATTGGTGCTCAGTCTGAAACCCGATGACGAAATACGGTTTATTATTCAAGCACCAACCCTTCAACTACAGCAACTTCCCTGGCATCTTTGGGATTTATTCAAAGACTACCCCTTGGCAGAAATTGCTCTAAGCGCACCAAACTACGGTCAAGTATCCCCAGCTAAAAAATCGCGAAATAAAGTCAGAATTTTAGCCATTTTAGGTGACAGCAAGGGTATTAACACCGAAAAAGACCGAGAATTATTAGAGCAATTACCTGGTGTCGAAACCGTGGTTTTACCTCAGCCAAATCGGAAACAAATTAATCACCATCTTTTAAAATATTCCTGGGATATTTTATTCTTCGCTGGTCACAGTCAAACTGAAGGTGAAAGTGGCCGAATATATATCAACAAAACTGATAGCTTAACAATAAACGAGCTAAGAGAACCCCTTGAAAAAGCAATTAACAAAGGTCTCAAATTAGCTATTTTAAACTCCTGTGATGGATTGGGTTTAGCACAAGAACTCGCACATTTGCAAATTCATCAAATTATCGTTATGCGGGAGCCAGTTCCCGACAAAGTAGCTCAAGCATTTTTAAAGTGTTTTCTGAATGCTTTTGCCAGCGGTAAATCCCTTTATCTATCAGTCAAAGAAGCACGAGAAAAGTTGCGAGATTTAGAGCAAAATTTGCCCGGTGTTTCTTGGTTGCCCGTCATTTGCCAAAATCCGAGTCAATTAATGCCAACTTGGGATAAATTGCGTGGGGTTTCAGGCAGGAAAACTATTTCAACCAAAACTCGAAATCGCTTGCTAACAAAGGTAAAGGATGAAGTAGAGAGTCGCTGGGCACAGTCACTGCACAATCGGGTAGTTATTCAACAACCAAAAGAACTTCAGCCCAAACAAGTAGAAACACCTTGGGGTGTAGAGGTCAGACTCAATCATTTGCCAAATCAACTCTTAAGTCCAGAAACAAAATTAGTCGATGTTTTTCAGCAGAGTAATATCGATAGCAAATTATTAATTATAGGTGATCCAGGAAACGGTAAAACAATTACTTTGTTAGAACTAGCAAAGCAGCTAATTACCCAGGCGGAAGACGACACAAATCGGGCAATTCCTGTTTTGTTAAACCTTTCATCTTTCCAAGATGAAAAGCAAACTCTACTCCAGTGGCTGAGTGCTGAACTTGTCTCTAAATATGATGTCAGCCTAAATATTGCTGAGGAATTGTTAGAAAATCACCGCATATTGCCACTGCTTGACGGCTTAGATGAAACACTCTGGCAAGAAAGCTGTGTAGAAGCGATTAATCAATTTCGAGAAAGTGCCTATCGCCCTCCGGGTTTAGTTGTATGCAGTCGCAGGGAAGGATACGAATTTATTAATGCCAAGCTCAAACTGAACGGAGCAATCTGTTTGCAACCAGTAGCCCAAGCAGAAGTTGAAAAATATTTCGCCGATGTCAAGTGCCTCAAAATCTGGCAACAAATTAAAAACTCTGACGCTTTCTTGAAATTGTTAGAGTCTCCACTGATGCTAAATCTTATGGCTTTAGTCGGCCAGGAAATGTTACTTGAAGATGAGGTAACGTTCAAATCGACTCAGGAACTAGAAGAAAGTCTGTTGGATGTCTATATTCAGCAAATGCTAAAACAGGAAATTGAAAATGTATCTTATTCGCAACAAACAGCACCATCCGCTAAAAAAACTCAGAAGTGGCTGGCATTTCTAGCTAATAAATATCAGGACAAGTCTCAGACAGAGTTTTCAGGATTTTCGCTGGAACAAATGCAGCCCCATTGGCTAGAACAAATGCAGCCACATTGGTTGCCGTGTGGTTATAAACAAATTTATGCTTTGGGAGTGGGACTAATTTTTGGTTTAAGTCTGGCGCTGATTGTTGGCAGCGTTGTTTGGTTAACAGTTGGCGTACTTTTTGAGCCTTTTTGGGGAATGGTTCTCGTTTTGGCTTTAGCGCTATTTGTAATGCTACCATCTAGTCTTTGGGCTTTTATCACAGTTGGGCAAGCTGAAACAATAGAACCTGTGGAAACTCTAATTTTTTCGTACCAAAAATTATTGCAATCTTTAATTGGAGGCTTGATAGCTGGACTAATTACTTGGAAATTATCAGGAATGATGGTCTTCTTGAGCGTCGGATTGGTTATAGCATTGATTTATGGAGTAAGTGGTTCTAATATCGAGAAAATAAAAATTCCCAATCAAAGTATTTGGCAATCTGTCAAAAATGCGAGTTTATTTGCACTTATCGGTGCAACTAGCATGGCAATACCAGCAGCGATGATGAGCAAACAGCTTCTGGCGATGATCGTAGAATCATCAGTTTTACAGAATAAAATTGGTATGGCAAATATTGTGCTATCGGCTATTATTGTTGGCACACTTTTTGGATTTACTCAAGCAGGGATGGCGGGCATTCAACACTTCACTTTGCGCTTAATTCTTTGGTGCAATGGATACATACCTTGGAACTATGCGCGTTTCCTGAACTATGCCACGGAACGAAAGTTTTTGCAACGAGTTGGCGGACGTTATCAGTTCATCCATAAGTTATTGCAAATTCGTTTGGCTGGGAAATAAATTGAGAAAATATGAAGAGACTTTGTTCAAAATATTTCATAGATTAAAAGCACTACTGTAATAGCCAGTTAATAGCCCAAGTTTTCAGCTAATTCAACTAAGATAGGTAAACATTTTCTATTCCAGTGTGTTAGTAAAGTTTGATAAGGAATATTTAGTTCTCTAGCAATACTTTTGATTTCACTAGGAAAATTGTCGAGCAGAATTTTTTGCGAAAGTACCTGACAATTACAATCAGCTCTACCGCGAGGATGAGAATTTTGTAATTTTTGTTCAGGATCTTGCTCAATGTAACGTTTTAATTTTACGGCTAGGGAATGTTGTTCTTGTTGGATTAATCTATCCATCGTGGTAATATTTTGGTCAGCTACGCAATTATCTAATGAAAAAACTTCCCCTTTTACAATATCGCTCGTACTAAAAATTTGGGGTTGCTTATCTCGCTGACGCTTCACGTCATAGCAATCTCGCCTAAGAATCATTATTACCCAGTGAATAAACATTTTTCGGACCTTCCCAGCGTCGGATGGATTTTCGCAATTTACAGATGCCATGTTCAGTCTGTATATTTGTGGAAATTTGTTAATGTTCCGCTTAACATCCCTCATTGTGATCGGGAGAGCTTCATCGTAATAGGGTAGTAGCCAACCAGCGCAATATCTCTTCACTTCTGGAAGTTGATCTATAGCCAATGCTAATACTTCCGCAGCGTTATGAATATCTCGATCTTTTTCTGAATCCTGTAAAGCTTGCTTTATTAGTTGGCACAGTGAACTATCATTTATCATAAAAACTCAACTCTGTCAACTATTTTGTGAATTTACGTAAAGAGTGCATGGTTTGGTACTCTGCGGTACCCAGAATAAAGTTTCGTTTTACCCTTCATTTTTACCGATACATAAGTAGAGGGGAAAGAACATAACTCTGACCCCACAGCCCAAAGCGCCCAACATCGGTATCCTTCGATCTGCTTTAGAAGAACCAAGTTGGCTAGCGAGTGTCGGTGTCCTTCGATCTGCTTGACGGCAACGGCACTTAGCATCACAACAAGTGGCTAGGGCTGGTATCTAACATAATATTTGACCGCATTAAAGCGGCTTGGTTTCATTGTAAATCTTTACAATGAAACCAAGCCGGAATTTCCATATGTAAATTTTTAATAAGACTAAGAATACATAAATACCTGATGTGCTACGTTCTGACATAAGCAGATCGAAGTACACCTGAATTTAGATACCGACATGGGAAAAATTGAAGAAACCGTCCCTTCAGCAGAGGGGCGATCGAGTAAATTGGCAGTTTTGACTCTGGGAGAGCGCAACTGCCGAGGTATTCCAGTAACAGTACGGATTGGGGAAGAGGGCAGACTTCCTTCAACCGAAATCTCAGGCAAATTACCCACCCGTCGGAAAATTATTGAACGTCTCGATATCTCTCAATCCCTTTATTGGGGTACAAATGTAGGACGACTGGAAGCAGTAGCGAGTCAAGTAACCAATGTTTCGATAACTGACATACCCGAAAAATTGAATACTTTGATGAATGACTGGCTAAAGTCAGAGTCATTCCGTCCCATCCGCGAGACGTTATTGGCAAAGTTAACGCCAGAAGATGAGGTGCGACTCATCATTCAAACGCGAGACATTCAGTTGTGGCGATTACCCTGGTATGCCTGGGACTTTTTTGAACGTTACCCCAAAGCACAACTTGCCTTGAGCGCCTCAATGTACGATCGCATTATACCGATCGAAACATCAAGAGAGCGTATCAAAATTTTGGCAATTTTAGGGAGCGATTCAGGAATTAATCTTGAAAAAGACAGAAAAATCCTTGAGAAATTGCCCAATGCCGAAATTTGTTTTGTGGTAAAGCCTAAGCGAGAAGAGCTAATGGAGCAGTTATGGGAACAGCAGCCCTATGACATCCTCTATTTTGCTGGACATAGCTGCACTGAGGGTGAAAAAGGACGGCTTTATATCAACGAAACCGAAAGCGTTACCATCGGTGACTTAAAGCATCCCCTGCGAAAGGCTATCTCACAAAGTTTGCAATTAGCTATTTTCAACTCTTGCGATGGTTTAGGTTTAGCCCAAGAGTTAGCCTCTTTACATATTCCCCAAGTCATTTTGATGCGAGAACCAGTACCAGATCGTGTAGCTCAAGAATTTTTGAAGTATTTTCTTCAAGCTTTTGCTACTGGCAAACCCCTATATTTGTCAGTCAGGGAAGCACGAGAAAGGTTGACTGGTTTTGAGGATCAATTTTCCCGCGCTAGCTGGTTGCCAATTATCTACCAAAATCTGGCACAATTGCCACCGAATTGGCATCAACTATGCAGTAGCTAAAAACTAGGTACGATCGCTTTCTAGGTCAATAGGCTAGACAGCGATCGCGCTATCAACTCAATACCAAATTTCTCCTTTATAATCATCAATAACAATCAAATCCATATCAACAACTCCTCAACCCTCCACCACTATCGGAGAAAATCCGGCAATTGAGAGCCACTACACAAACCAAAACATAAGTCGATCGCTCTCAAATACCAATTGATGAAAAAATAAATCCTCCCTATCCCAATTACCCGACTGCAAAATCAGTAAATTGACGCACATAAGGAGATTTAAAAGCTAAAACAATATCTTCCTTGGGAACCCCAGCCGCTACTAATTCATTCGCTATTCCCGCTTCCGTTCTATCCCTCTGAATCCAAAATTTACCATCTTTTATATCGACGTGAATCACACAGCCGTAAACCCGTTTTTGCTCGTCCCAGCCCAAATGAACGACATGATAATGCTCCCGCTCGATATCAAAAAGTAATTGAACTTCTGTTTCAGTATCCAAGTCATTCCTTGAGTGTTGAGACAGAATTGTTTGGATTAATTCTTTGTAATCTATTCTTTTCATAAAATTATCCCTGTTGAATAGCATCAAAAATGAGTAATTTGAGCTGATGTTTAGCAATTAATTCTTGAATAAAATCGTTTCCCGTAGCATGGTCATGATTTAACCACAGAGAACGCAGAGAACACAGAGGGAGATAAGAGAGATTAATACAGGACGATGCTACTGGATTTGATATAAAACGATCGCTGAAAAATTTATTTCATAGCCACGAAAATACTGAATAGATCGCTATTAATTACCACTCCGCCATCATATCATCGCAGCCAACAGCGATCGCACCCCAAAAAATTCCCCCCACCTCGCATAACTCCCCCACCCACCAGCGATAAAGCAATATCAGGCGATTCCACAGCAACTAGCCCCAACAAAACCAGGCTAATGCTGCATAAAACTGAAAACTCCACAGGACTCAATAACAGAGAACAATCCAGAGGTACTTATGACGAACCAAGTAGATCTCAATGAAGTCAGAAACCGCGTACTCACCAACCAACACAGCGACACCGACTTGCCAAACTCAACAGATCGCAGCGTGTTTGTAGATTCCGAAGGTAACATCATCCTCCGCCCCCAACCCGGTACTGAACGCCAACTCTCCCGCGTTCCCCAGAAAACCTTCGCAGCCACTGTGACAGCCGATCGCCAAATTGTAGCTCAAAAACTCCCGAATAACACCCAGGAAATGTCCGTCAGCGGCGTTACAGGCTGGGTTTACAGCATTACCAGCGAACTCGGCGACCAGTATACCATGTTCGCTTACAGCGACGGCAGCCTATACCAAGTGATGGTTTTGTTCCCAGCAGTTGCCGGTAAGTTCAATGTCCACGATGCCCACCTGTTTAGCGATGGTCGCATCTGCTTCGGCGATGGAGGCGGCTTGCCTACATTAGAACAAGCCTTTGCCAAATCAGTCCTCTGGGCAACTGGCTTCAGCAGTTATCTGCGTACCGATCTATTCCCATTCTCCATCAACAACCTCTAAAAGGGCGATCGCAACCGATCCACTCCGACCAAAGAAACCGGGTTTTTACCGCATCTGTCGGCTGCAACGAAGTATTTAGCCAAAAACCCGGTTTCTGGGTTCCCAAAATTTACCTACTCTCAACTTAAAACCATGATGTTATACATTTCACAGTCAGTTCTGCACGACATTGAAACTGAGATCGCCAACCATCCTCCCGAACGCGGAGGGGCAATTCTAGGCCCCGTAGGTCAGCCAATCATCACCCGCTTTCTTTTGGACGAAGAAGCCCATACCAGCGGTGCAAGCTATCTTCCATCCCCGCAATTAACTCAGCGGGTGCAGCAGCTAGAACTCAATCAAGGACTGGAGTTTAAAGGCGTTATCCACTCGCACCCAGGCGGTCTAGACCGTCCTTCCGGCCCCGATGAAACTGCGATGCTAGAAGGGCTGAACCTCAATCCTCACATTCCCTACTTTGTAGCCCCGATCGTCACTTTACAGCGTCCTTGGGGGCAATTGCGCGAACATGAATTGCCGATGGCACAAGGTAAAATTTCCTGTTATGTCGCTTCCCGCGATCGCAATTATTTGCGAGTAGAAATGCTGCCAGTCAAGGAAGTGTCAGATCGCGATTTACCCCGTATCCTGCAAACACTAGAACCGACGGCTGCACCCAAACGCATACCGCTGTTGGAAAACCTACAGCAACTTTGCCGTACTTTTGGTAGCAGTAAACCACCGGAAGTATTTATCACCGAAATGGAAGGAAAGGCGATGCCGGCCGGTCGCGTTATTCTCGACGGCGGTTTGGAACTGCTGTTTCTCGTCAGCGAGTCTTATCCCGTCACGCCGCCTCTGCTGATGGTGACACCAGAAGGAGGAAACACAGAGCAAATTCAGTTAGATTGGTCGCTGCAAACGCCACCAGAAGACCGTTTGCTAACAGCAGTCAAAAGTGCGATCGCAGGTTCTGGCCCCTACCAGAAGGTGTACGGCCCTTTGGGAAAGTCCCCAATTACAGCCGACGCGGATCGCGCGCGCTTGGCTGGCTGGAGTGGTTGGTATTCGGGCGTTGACCCCAAAATTGCCGCAGCCGAAATCCAGCAAGGATTATTTGCGCGCAGTCAAGGAATTCTCAGCCAGCACATCAGCAGCAAACGGGTGTTGATTGCGGGGACGGGTTCTGTCGGTTCGTACTTCGCCGAACAACTGGTTCGCAGCGGTGTCGGTGTTCTTACTCTCATCGATCCAGAAACCGTTGAAACAGCGAATCTGTGCCGCACTACCTACGATTTTACCGATTTGGGTAGTCCCAAAGTGGAAGCGCTGGCGAAGCGGCTGCTGCACATCAACCCGCTGCTGGAACTAACCGTACAGCCTAAAAGTTTGTTGGATTATGAGGTTGAAACCTTTGATGCTTTGGTGCAACAAGCCGACTTGATAGTTGCTACTACCGATGACCCCGCCGCCCAGCGCATTCTCAATCGTTTTGCTTATTTTCACGGCAAACCTGCTTTGTTTGTGGGGCTTTACAAAGGTGCCGAAGGAGGAGAGGTAATTGTGACTATCCCAGATCGAACTCCCTGCTATCTTTGTGCTACGGCCAACCGCCATAAAGCAGAAGCAGATTTGGGACGGGTGAGTGCGGATGGGGATTACGGCAACAATGGTCGAGTGATGGGTGAAGTTGCGATCGCAGCGGATATTCACCATGTTACCAGTGTCGCGGTGAAAATGGCTCTGTCGCTGCTGTTGCCGGAGGATGCTGAGGCGAAACTTAAAGGTTTCTTGAATCCGGCGATCGATGGGGGATTAAATTATCTCACGCTGTCGATGGTTCCGAATTATTGGTTTTATCCAGGTGTGTTTGGAGATACCCCCGGACAGTACGCTTATCAAAGCGTTTGGTTAACGGCAAAGAGTCGGGAGGAATGTCCTGTCTGCGGTACTGTACACCATCGAGTTGACCCGCGATCGATCGCGTTACAGAGTGTGCAAGCTGATGGAATTCGGGCTGCTTTGAACGCTTCTCGTTCTTAAGTCAAAGCTGAATATTATTGATGCGATAGAAAGCCCCAGGGGAAGAAATGCTTTCCTCTGGGGCTTTCTGCTGCGATCGTCTGGTACTGTAGAGGTTGGGGGGAATGCTTGAAAGATCGGGTAAAAGGGCGATCGGACTTTTTTGTCATCGGCGCTTACAAAAGTTAATCTATGGGAAAATTAATTGTTATCCGATTGGGTGAAGGGAGTTTCAAGATAGGTTTTCCAGTTTTCCTGCGAATTGCGGAAGATGGCAAGCCGTACCACAATGAGCTAGATGCCCGTTTACCTCCAGATCCAGAACTCGACAGATTTTATGAAAACTTAAAGGAACACGGCTTTAAAGCTAATCTCAAGGACAAATACAAGCCTTTAAATGCTAAAAAACTTCTTAATAATTGGCTTTCATCTTCGCAGTTTCTCGAAAAATGGCACGAATTAAA
Organism: Microcoleus sp. Pol10D4; assembly: GCF_036701555.1. Lineage (NCBI taxonomy): Bacteria > Bacillati > Cyanobacteriota > Cyanophyceae > Oscillatoriales > Microcoleaceae > Microcoleus > Microcoleus sp. Pol10D4. The sequence goes on along the minus strand of NZ_JAUBRA010000019.1, from coordinate 67,039 downwards.
AACTGATTGCACATCTCAGGATATTATTCGAGTTATTCTCCAAACTTCCGACAGCGATCTGGCACAGCTTCCCTGGCATCTCTGGAATTTATTTGAAAATTATCCTCTAGCCGAGATGGCTTTTAGCTTGTCAGAATACAAAATTCAGCCTTGTTACTCAACCAGAACAGAAGTCAGAATTCTAGCAATTCTGGGAAATAGTCAAGGAATTGACACTACCGTAGATGAACGAGAATTCAAGCAATTATCCCTTGAAACCTGCTTTTTGCCAGAAAAAGACCAGGAAACTATTTTTAGGCAATTAAGGGATGAAGAATCCTGGGACATTTTATTTTTTGCAGGTCATAGCAAAACAACAGAGGGAGAAGGTATTCTTTCTATTAATCAAACAGATACAGTCAAAATTGAAGATTTAGCAAATGCTGTAAAACAAGCCGTTCGCAAAGGGTTGAGACTAGCTATTTTTAACTCTTGCGATGGTTTGGGTTTAGCAAAAACTCTAGCTAGTTGGAACATTCCCCAAGTTATTGTCATGCGGACACCAATACCCGATGAAGTCGCACACAAATTCTTGAAATTTTTTCTAGAAGCTTTTGTAAAAAATGAAAAAACTTTATATTTAGCCTTGCGACAGGCTAGAGAAAATCTCCAAGGATTAGAGGGACAATATCCTCTAGCCAGTTGGTTGCCAGTGATGTACGATCAATGTTTTACTGTAGAAGCTTCGCCAACTTGGAAACAATTACGGAACACTACCGCAGAAGAAACAAAAACGCTAACCAATTCACCTCAACCTCAACAATCTCATGATAAACTTCACCAAGTTTTACAGCGGTTAAATTATACTCATCAAATTCGATTATTCCGAACATTTTTTGAACAGCACCCCATCGGTGCTTATTTGATTCACGGCGAAGAAGAAAGCGGTCAAAAATGGCTGTTGAATCGGCTGATGAAGCAGGTTCCTGATTCGACAAATGCTAAAGTAATTTCAGTCACACTCAGTCGAAAATCTCGCGCTACTTATACGAAAGCTTTGTGGCAAGAACTAGGCGGTCGTGTCGGTTTAATTAATCAACCGTCACAGGCACAAGTTATAGATAAAGTTGCTCACTGGTTCCAAAATAGAACTGTGGTTTTTATCTTTGACCGACTCGATCAGATGCCAGAGGAATGTATGAGTCAATTTATTGGACAATTTTGGTTGCCCTTGGTAAAAAGCGTGTCTGACATAACTCAATCTTCTTCTCGCTTACTAATGTTTTTAATTGACCATAGCGGGTGTGTTGAAGAATGGAAGAATGTCGATTTTGCTGAGACATTCTCCCCCTGTTGGGAACCCCACATCCCCGTTAAGTTGCCCAAAATCACTCTCCTACGCGAACAAGATTTGACATTTTGGATTGAAAATGGTCTTGATGACTTGCCCCTTAAATTGACTACTCAAGTTGAGGAATCAGTCCGAGACATTCTTGAAAGCAGTGAAGGCGGCTTGCCTCAACTAGCTCTGTACAGAATTTGTGATTTGTGCGATTGTAATTGGTATGAATGGGAGAAAATATGGCTGAAACACTGAACAGAGAAGCCTTGAAATACACAGGTAAAGTACAGCCTCAACTAGGACAAATCGATGAAAACGGTCAAATGCTTTATCCTTATCTTCCTGAAGAAGATTTAGTTGAAGCTGTTAACTTAGCAATTCAATTAGAACGTCCCCTGCTGATTAAAGGAGAACCTGGGTGTGGCAAAACTAAATTAGCCCGTGCTGTTGCCTATGAGTTGGGACTACCTTATGAAACTTGGAATATTAAGTCTACAAGCAGGGCAAAAGATGGACTTTACACTTATGATGCTGTGGGGCGTTTGCGGGATGCTCAATTAGCGGCGGCGGGACGCCTCAGCGACGATAAAATTCAAGAAATTGATAAATCTGAGACTTATATCAAATGGGGGCCTTTGGGGCGAGCTTTTCTGAAGGAACAAACGACGGTGGTGCTGATTGATGAAATCGACAAGGCTGATATTGATTTTCCTAATGATTTGCTATTGGAACTTGACGAACAGCGGTTTGCGATCGAAGAAACGGGAGAGAAAATTCAAGCTAAGGCAACACCGATTGTGTTTATTACTAGCAATGATGAGAAAGATTTGCCCGATGCTTTTTTGCGGCGGTGCTTGTTTCATTATCTTGAATTTCCCAAGCGCCAGCAGTTAATTGAGATTGTCAATGCTCACTTTGTGGCATCTCCTGAAGTGCTAGTAAATGCAATTATTGACAGGTTTTTGCAGTTGCGTGAGGAGATGCGGAAAGATAAGGGAGAAGCTGGCAAAAAAGTGAGTACCAGTGAATTAATGGATTGGTTTCGGATACTGCGCCACTATCCTGAAGATCGGGTTCTGGATGAATTGGGTAAGAAACTTTTGTATCCGGGCGTGCTGTTGAAAAGCTGGGATGATTACAATCGCTATGCTAAGCAAAGGCGGGTTGGGGGTGACTTATGATTAAACATCTGAGTTTTGAAGGGCTTTTACCAATTACCGTTGATGAAGCACTAGCAATTGTAGAGTCGGTAATGGATAACAAGCGTTTGACCGAAGTTCAAAAAATTGTCTTTCGCCTGTCTTGGGAAGGAAAATCCTATCAGGAAATAGCCCAAGTCAGCAATTGTACATCGGGTTATATTAAGGATGTTGGATTTCAACTCTGGAAGCAACTTTCAGAATCATTTGGCGAAAAGGTTGGAAAACATAATCTTCAGTCAGTCATCAAGCGATACTTAAAGAGTAGGCAGGATGACGGCCCGCCCGCTGGTTTTCTGGAGAAGTCTATTGTGGATGAACTGCCCCTGATTGAGCTTTTTAGTCAACTGCGAGAAGCTGGTTTTCCCCTTGGTATCGGTGAATATAAGCTGTTACTGGAAGCTTTACAAAAGGGCTTTGGAACGAGCGATCGCACTTCTTTATACCGCCTGTGCAAAACTTTATGGGTAAAATCTGCTGAGGATAAGCGCCTATTTGACTATCACTTTGAACTAATTGTTAAAGAAAGTCAGGAAGCTATACCAGCCATTCCAGAAAAACCAGCCAATTCTGCACCGGAAACAGAGGATTCTGGTATAATCGAAACAGCACCAATACTAACTGAGGAAACAAGCAAGCCCATTATCTCTGCCCCGCCTCCTGAATTAGTAAAGGCAATAGAAGATGAGGTGCAAGCTGCAAAAGCAGTAATGCAAGCTACTAATAAATATGAGGCAATTTCCGATCGCCAGTTCATCCTGACATCCGAATATTTTCCAGTGACGCGACGGCAGATGAAGCAAAGTTGGCGTTACTTGCGCCGTCCCGTGCGGGAAGGGCCGCCCGTAGAATTGGATGTGGAAGCCACAGTTAACCAGATTGGGCGACAGGGCATTTTGTTAAGTCCGGTGTTGGTGCCGCGCCGTATAAATCGATCGCAATTACTGTTATTAATCGATCGCGACGGTTCGATGGTGCCCTTCCACGATTTGTCCCAGCGGTTGGCAGAAACAGCGGTGCGAGGCGGGCGTTTGGGGAATGCTGGCATTTATTATTTTCAGAATTGTCCGGTGGATTATCTATACCATGACCCCTATCAGTTGGAATCCGAGAAAATCGATCGCTTGCTGGCTAACCTGCGGCCTGAGAAGTCTGCTATGTTAATTTTTAGCGATGCTGGGGCGGCTCGCGGGGGTTACAGTGAGGAAAGGGTGGAGTTGACGGCGGCGTTTCTCCAGCAAATTAAGACAAAGGTGCGGTATGTAGCTTGGCTAAATCCGATGCCGGAGTCGCGCTGGCAGGGGACGACTGCGGGTAAGGTGGCGCGTTTAGTGCCGATGTTTGAAATGACGCGACGGGGATTGCAGGAGACGATCGGCTTGTTGCGGGGAAAAAGTCAGAGTTCGGTTTTTGTTGGGACTGAATAAGGGGGATGAAATGAAACCTGAAGTAGCCCGCAGACGAATTGAAGCTTTCGAGAGGCGTTTTGGAAAAACGCACTTAATTTTTGCGTGTCATGCGGCGTTTCCCTTGGCTTTGACACCGGATTTATTATACAAGTTGTGGGCGAATTTCCAACGAGATATTCACGGATTTGTGTTAGGAATTCCTTGGGTAGCTGTGGCAGATTTGCTACTTTCGAGTTTGTGCGATGAGGTAGGGCGAGAACTTTATGAAATGGATACAGCGGTGCGAAATTCGCTGTTGAATCGGTTGAAAGATGATGAAAATTTTGGGCAGCAGCGGATTAATGAGTTGTCTGATTTTCTGTTAGTTTACGTGCAGCAGCAACTTCAGAGTAACGATCGAGAGGTGCGAGATTTTGCACAGGTGCAACGGTGGACTGCTTTGGCTTATGTAAAGCCGAGTGAGGTGGCGCAGGAACTAAAAGCGACCCTCGAGCAAGCCTATCAACAGGATAGGACAGAGCAAGTACGACTTGCATCATTGGTAGAAACTTTTGCCGAACCTCTGACTCAATTTGAGTCGCTATTAGCTTATGCCCGTGAGATAGGGAAGCTTACACCGAGTGATTCAGTCGGTGCTGTATCCGGCGCACCCGACACTTCAAACAGCAATGCAGCTTCTCTTGCGACAACACAAAGCAGCGCAATTGGCAGCCAAACATCAGTAATTCCCGTCGAATTTTCTGGGGGAACTTTCAAGGTAGAAGAAGTACCGGGGCAAGAAAGCTTCGTCGGTATAGAATTTCTCGCGGACGGCGGTTTGTATCAAGGGGAATTGGCCATTTTCAACCTCGAAGGAATGGATAAGTTCGCACCGGGTTCGCCTGAATTTATTAAAGAGGCAGCAAGGCGGGCTTTGAGCAATTCCCATGAAGGTTACGTGGTAATTTCTGACGACATCGAAGGAGCAAGATTGCCCAGTCCGAAACCCGAAGGCGACTTTAATTCGGGAGAATATCGCGGCGTCAAAACCTTTGCCATGAAACCGGGTGCGGAATTCGGCTTCATGCTCGTACCTAACGGTACGGTACGGTTCGTTCTCGACAATCCCGGTTTTGGGGGCGACAAACAGCCACTATTCTCGATGGTAACTGCCAGCGACGGCGATGCTTTCTGCCTCGGACAAATAGCCGACGTTACGGGCGACGGCAGCACCTTCGTTATCGAAGATCTGCTGGGAGCGGTAAATCTTTATACGCTTCTGTGCGAGAAACACGAGGAAGATTGCGGGCGCTCAAAAGTGAATATCCTTTTGCGAGTTGGTTGCCGGTGATTTTTCATAATCCAGCCGAAGCACCTCCGATTTGGGAGCCAGCATCTGATGTCTCTGTGTTCGATTAATTTACATAGATATCGCTGCTTAGCTACCAGAATTTAACACCTAGAGTCGCCTATTTTATGTATTTCTTTGGGGAGTCTGATCGCCATTGTGAATCCAGAATGCTGTAGCATAGCAGACTTACAGCAATTTGAGATCAAACCCGCTACAAAGCTGGTAAACTTTAAAGATGTAAAAAAAGGAGATTATTTAGAGATGGCAGCATATTCTATTGACTTCCGACAGAAGATACTAAGTGCCTGGCAAAACAAAGAAGGCACACAAAAAGAGTTAGCAAAACGATTTAAAGTCAGTTTATCGTTTCTACGTGACTTTTTGCGTCGGTATCGAGAGACGGGGGAGATAGCTGCCAGGACTCTCTTGAGGGGATCGCCGCTCGAAGCTTAAAGGTAAAGAGCAAGAATTGTTAAAGATAATAGTGACAGAGAAAATAGATATATATTTGCGAGAGATTCACTCTTGAAATAAAAGAGCGCCAAGGCATATAAGTAAGTATATCAAGTTTGTCCCGCACTCTTAACCGCTTAAAAATAAGGCGTTAAAAAAACTTTAGTAGCGAGTGAGCAAGCTACAGAAAGAGTACAAAAATTGCGCTATGAATTTAGGCGTTGGCTAGATACTATAGACATCAAAAACCTCGTATTCATTGATAAAACAGGTGTAAATCTGGCTATGACACGAAACTATGGTAGGTGCTGTTCGGTGGAGCCAGAGTCTATTATAACCGCCCAGGAAATAAAGGCAAAAACATCACTTTAATTGGAGCTATGAGTGAGGTCGGCTTAATTGCCACTATGACTTTTCCAGGTAGTCTGAACACAGCTAGTTTTTTAATTTGTTTGAGGAAATATTAACCTCAGTTGTGGAGTGGAGCAATTGTAGTCATGGATAATTTACCTGTACATTATGCTGAGACTACAAAGGGTTTAATTGAATCTCTTGGATAAGAAAGTAAAATTTTTGCCTCCCTACTCGCCTGATTTATCGCCCATTGAGTTATGTTGGTCAAAGTTAAAAGAAATTCTTCGTTCCCAAGGAGCTCGCACATCCGATGCTCTTGATGAAGCCATCACTATAGCTGTTAATCTTATTACTGATGAAAATGCTCTCAATTGGTTTAATCATTGTGGTTTGTTTTTTGAGCCTATTTAGAGAGCTACTTGTTATGGCGGGTTTGGTCGCAAAGTGCTGTAAACGCACCAACAAGCGGTTATCGTGTGACTCGCGCGAGCACTTGAGGTTAATGTTGCGATTCTTCATGTTTCCCTTCAGAACTAATCCTGCGATCGAAATAGCTATGCCCTCTCTTCCATTGACTAAACTATGAGTGACAGCACCAGCTCAGAAAATCTGGCTGAAGTTAGAGATACCCCAGACAAACCGGTTACAGAACCTCGTCTGTACCAGAGTAGACCGATCACCCCTGTTGCGACACCCCCTCCTATGGTATCCAGCCTCCACGCACAACTGAGAACAGACTTGTGGCAGCAATACCCTTCAGGTGTCGGCTACTTCCAACACCGAGCCAAGGGCAACCCCAACAACATCATCGAGCACTACATCGCCAACCCCGGCGACATCACGCTGCTGCCTTTAGAAGAGGCCATGCAAATTATTGACAAGTTTGGGCTGACCGCTGCCAAGTTGCACCTGATTTTTGCCGCTCATATTATGAGACAAGAAGAGCCGTGGGAAAGCTTATTCACTCTCGAAGGCAGTGACTTAATCAAGGAAATGGGCTGGGACAAACGCACAGACTTGCCCGCGTCTAAAAAACTGAATGAACTAGCTAAAACAGCGTATGCTCTAGGTTGCCTAGCAATCAAAGCCACATGGGTTGAAGGCAAACACAAAAAAGGTGGAATTAGAGCCAGCGTTGACACCTCGCGAATGTGGAATATTCAAATTCAGTTAACAGGTCAGCAGAATCTGGAGGGCAAAATAGAGCAGCCTGATGAAGTCTACATCACAGTCCAACCGGGACTCTGGACTCATGCCTTCTTGAACAAAGCAGGTTACTTCGCCAAAGAAGCCTTGTATCAGTTTGGCTATTTAGCCCAAGAGATTCTCAAAATCGATGCCTACCATGATGAACTGGCTTTGCGCTTAGCACTTCATTTGACGATGGAAAGCCGATTTCACACCAGTGGCAGTTACAAAGTGGAAACCCTTCTAAAAGCGCTCCTATCCCAAACGGTAATCGATATAGCCCGGTCTGACCGTAAAAAAGCTTACACGCTGATGAATAGCTGGAATCACACCCTGGAAGTGCTGTTGAAACTCCAGCGAGCGTTTCAAATCGAGTTTGACCAAGAGACCTACCCAGAATGGCTGAGACCCGGTAGCAAGTATCGAAAAAAACGAGGATACTTTGACACGCTATTGGCAGCCAAAATTACCATCCATCCGCCAGCACCTATCCCCCAACTCCTGGCAAGCAAAGCTGAACTCAAACAGGTTCAACCGCGTCTGAAAGAAGCTCCCAAACCTAAACTGACAAGCAATGAGATAAAAGAAGCAAGAACAGCCAAAGGTTGGACTCAAGCACAATTGGCTGGCTGGCTAGGGGTGTCGCAGCGATATGTATCCATGTTGGAACGTGGGGAGCGAATCCCAGCACCAGAACTGGAATCCCAAATCTGGCATCTGTTAAGCATTCCAGATTGACAGGACTCACGCACAGCCTCAATATACGGTGTTTTGTAGGGGCAACCCCCCGTGGTTGCCCCTATCCTAATGATGCTTGGCGTTAGTCCCGCGGGACTAAGACCAATTCTGGGCTTAAATCGACCTGTAATCCTCTCTGAGAAAGGAATTTAGCTTGGCTGGCGGATCTGAGGCTCAAACCCAGTCGCAGCCAGAAAAAAGACAAATCAACCTCTAACCCTCTTCAAAACTGGGTATGAGCCTATTTTTAAGCTAAGTTTTGTCTAAGTCCCCCTAATACTGTAACCAGAGTCCTCTTGCGACATTTAAGATAGGCTTCATCCAACCTGCTCTCACCGAAGCGACGCTACAAACCAACCCTTTCCGGGCTGGTTTTTTTTTTCAACAAAGGATGCTCGGACTGTTCTGAAACTTGTTCTAAAAAAAGTAGGTATTTAAAATAGCTCTCAAATCCATACCCAATATAAGTTTGACCGTTAGAACAAAACCTCTAGAATGCCGCGACAAAACCTCTAGAATGCCGCGACAAAACCTCTAGAATGCCGCGACAAGTCATTTTTGAAACTCTTGCCACGTAAAGTTTTCAGCCTTTAGAACAATTCTGATCAGTCTTATTAGACTGATTCGCCACCAAATCCCGTGTCGGCTGGTCTGGCAGGATTGAAAAAATAGTCGCGCACCCTTTCTCATCTTTTAGCGGGGCGGTCAGTCTAAACACTGCTGGAGTTAGGACAACTGCATCGCTACAAAAAAGCGATCGCAAAAGTACAAGACCTTAAAACCGCTTCGCTAAAGTTTGCCGATAGTTCAAGCGACGGCGCTATGAATCGGGTTCCGGCGCAACTACCACACCTGGTTGTTGAAGCCAACCCGAAATCCAGTTGAGTGCAGCGAGCGCTGCATTCGCGCTCAATAGCCCGCGGTCAAATTCACAACAACCGCTCTGGCAAACCTTGCGGCTGTCACAGTCGCATGAAGGGACATTTACGCTCATTTTTACCCCGGAACAAAAAATGGTTGCAGATACAACTACCTGGCACAAACCGCCATTCGCCCGACACGCCGCAATTTACGAAGCCCTAGCCGACATACTAGAAGGCGCTACCCCCAGCGCCCTCAAACTCGCCCTCTACCTGTATAGAACCTGCATCGGCGGCAAACCAGAGGAAATCGACATCAACTGCATCCCCTTGGGCGAAAAACGAGCCACCCCAGTCAGAAACGGCAAACCCTATAGCCCTAACACCAGGCGGGCAGCCCTCAAACAGCTCGAAAAACTCGGCTTGGTCAAAATTCTCAAAAACTACGGGTGCGGCATTTTCCGCATAGCAGTGCAACACCTGGGCGACGTTCGTCCCTTCACTCACACCAATTCAAAATTCCAAAAACTGAGCAATCCGTCAAAAAATCGACTGAACCAGCCAAAAATTGAGCAAACAGGGGGTTCAAACCCTGATGGTGCCGTACTCTTTACAGAGGATAAAAAAGAACAGCAAAGCACTAAAAATGTTGCTGCTGTTTTTTTAAATTTTTTTCAAGAGGAAGAAAATTTAACATCACCAGATAAAAAACCACAGCTTGTAACTGGGATCAAATCTAAAAGCACTGAATTAAATAAAAATTTAGAACAAAAAGTAAAAACCCCTAGTGAAAATAAATGTTCCGCCCCAACCGCTGAATGTCTGAGAATTAATTCAGATAACAGTCAGGCAGTCGATGTGGCAATGCCTTGCACTTCAGAACAAAGAGGTTTGACCTCTAAACCCCCGCAAAAACTGCTGACAGAACTCAACAGCCTCGACAATCCAACAATCTCTGCCGCCAAATCACCAATACCTACCAATAAAGCTGTTCCGTTAAGTCCTGAAATATCTTCGCCCGTTACTCCCCAAGTTCCTGAAACTGTCCAACCAATTGCAATTGCCAACCCCGATGCGACTGAAACTGTCAAAGCCGTTCTAATTACTAATTCTGATGCGACTGAGATTATCGAAGCGGTTGCAATTGCCAACCCCGATGCAACTGAAACTGTCGAACCAATTGCAATTGCCAATTCCGATGTGACTGAGATTGTCAAAGCCGTTCCAATTACTAATCCTGATGCGACTGAAATTATCGAAGCGGTTGCAATTGCCAATCCGGATGCAACTGAAATTGTCGAAGCCGTTACGCGAGCCACAGGAGGCATGAATTCTGAATTAAAAATTTGTGTCCTCCAGCACAGCTTAAACGAAATCCAAGCCGCCATAAACCTGCTGCAAGTCCGAAGCCAAACAAAGCAAATATCCAACCCTTCAGGGTGGGTCGTTGATTGTTTGCGCGGTCGCTGGTGGGAGAAAACTAACGGTTTTCAAAACTCGAACCCAACAAATGTTGTTTCGTCTCCAGCTTCAACAGGCTCTTCTCCAACTCCAAAAAATTCTCCTTCTGCACAGACAACAAGAATAACTGAGGATTATGTTGACCCTCATTATATGCCATTAGAAACTCATCGAACGTTATGCGAACAGTTCCAGCAACTAGGTAAAGAAGCTTTTGCCGCGCTAGGTATTCAGCACCAAATTTACTTGCAGTGGATGCATCGATTTCCTCAGCAACTCAAACAAATTTTGAACAAATTGTCTACTACTTAGCTATGAGACCTAGCTGTGAAAACACTGATTATTCAATTCCTGTAGACAGTTTCCAATTCTGTAGGCAACTAACAACACAGTTCAAGTAACAACAATCTCAAAGGAGAGTACCAGATATGGGAGTCAGTTTTGTTGACAAAATTATGCCGACTAATATTGATGCAGAGGAAGCAATTTTAGGCGGAATTTTGATCGACCCAATCGCCATTAACCGAGTCGCAAATATTCTGCGTCCCGAAGCGTTAGCAATTACAGTCCACCAACACATTTATCGGGCCGCTTTAGCGCTGCACTCTAAAGAGCAGCCCACAGACTTGATGAACGTCACCACTTTCCTCGACGACCACAACCTGCTGGAAGTAGTAGGGGGTCAAACTAAACTGGTAATGCTGGTAGACCGAACTGTTTCAGCCGTCAACATCGACCAATATGCCTTGCTAGTCGTGGACAAGTTTGTCCGGCGCGAACTCATCAAAATTGGTAATGACCTGGTGCAGCTTGGCTACGAAACTTCCACCGAATTGGATGCCATACTAAATGAAGCCGAGCAAAAGATTTTTGTCCTCAATAAGTACAAAGAAGAGCGACAGAAAGCTATTCGGCCTCTTTCGGAATACTGCCACGAACTTTGGCGATATCTAGATGAAATTGAGGAACAGCGCTTGGAGACTGCTAACTACTGTCCTGGAATCAGCACGGGGTTTTACGACCTCGACGACCTATTGGGAGGGGGATTCTACCGAGGCGAATTGATTGTCATAGGAGGTCGCCCCGGCAGCGGCAAAACAGCTTTGGCTTGCGCGCTTGGGTACAACATTGCTTCCCTCCCCAGGAACGGTCGGGTTTTGATGTTTTCGATGGAAATGCCGGGTCGGGACTTGGCAGCGCGGCTAATGGCACTTGAGAGTGGGGTGTCGGTGAAAGATATCAGGCAAGTTAACCTAGCTGGTAAGTACGAAGTGCTAGCTTCGGCTTTGGGGAAAGTTAGCGATGCTGATTTTTGGATAGACGAAAGTTTGGAACCATCTCCCTTGGAGATTCGTTCGAGAGTTAGGGAGTTTGTTTGTGAGCGCGGCCCATTGGGTTTGGTAATTGTTGATTACTTGCAATTGATGGTGAATTCGGCGGATGAAAATGTTGTCAATAAAATTAGCGAAATTACGCGGCAGATGAAGATTTTGGCTCGCGAGGTTGACGCGCCGGTTGTGCTGCTTTCTCAGCTCAATCGGGGGGTAGAGACTCGCACGAACAAGCGTCCAAGTTTATCAGATTTGCGTGGCTCTGGTGGAATTGAACAGGATGCGGATGTTGTGCTTGGAGTTTACAGGGACGATTATTACAATCCTGATTCTCCTGATGGGGGAACGGCTGAAATTATTGGATTGAAAGGACGGAATAGCGGAACGGGAACGGTTAAGTTGCTGTTTGATGCTGAATGCTGTCGGTTTCGGAATATCTATAAACTCCGGTAATATTAAAGGACAGGAAAATATTGAGCTCTGTCGCCTTACTTCAGAATCCCGAGTGCCTTGACAAGCTGTTCCGGCTGTACCTCCAAATAGCGCTGGAGACTCGACAAATTTTTGTGTCCCGAAATCTCCATAATCACCCGCAGCGGCACCCCCGCATTGCTCAAATTAGTCAGCGCCGTCCGCCGCATCGAATGTGTTGAAGCCCCCTTAATTCTTACCCGCTTGCAAGCTTCTTTAAAAATCACATCCGATGCGGCGCGAGTCAAAGGCTTCGTATTGTCTCGCCCCGGAAACAAAAAACCTACATCTGGATTGTAAGCCTTTAAATACTTAGCCAGCATAGGATGGAGCGGCAGCGTTCGCGTTGCTGATTTCCCCTTTGTCGTCGCTTTCCGCAACGTGACTGACCCCCCAACAATGTCGTGAGTTGTTAAAGCTAACGCCTCTGAAATGCGGCAGGCGCAGTAAAAAGTTACAGCAAACAAAAGCCTGTCCCTTGCTGTCATAAAACCCCGGTCAAACAGTCGGTCAATTTCTGCAGGCGTCAAAATCTTAGCGCGCCCATTCCCTTGAACCTTCACGGCGCAGCCCTCTTAGCGTAAATTCCTTCATTATTGGACGAAAGGGGGTTTACGTCAAGTAGGCTAACTGGCTTCTATTCTTTGATGGCTAACCAAATCCGGCTCAATCGCTTTCTGGGCAATCGGAGGCGCTTATTGCAACTCACTTCCCGCTTATTGCTATTCAACTGACTCGAATTCTCGGAAAAGTTGATAATCGGTAAGGTGGCGATCGCGTCTATGAGGTCTCTGAAAGTAACAGGTTTTTGGGCGTTCATAACACCGCGCTACCAATAAAATTATTATTCACTAATCTAATTATACTATTGTTTGATTCTACCTGCAACCTTTTTTGCGGCCAGTTAGAGCCTGAAGAACAAGTCATCAATATTCTCCAATAATCCTTCTACTTCCCGATGTGGTTCGATTTGGAGACGTTTGTCCATCATCGCACCTCGCTGACGAAAGCAACTACACCTTTACTATACAAGTCGGCTGCAACGGGACTTGACATCAACGCGATTGGGCGGTATCTCAAAAAACTGATAGCCTAGCCAGAGTTGGGCTTTGAGAATAGTTCGTCAAATATAGATTCCAATTGATTGATTTAAGGAAATATCGCGCTGCAATTTCTTTATCAAGAAATTGGCCTAAAAACCTATCAAAACAAATCTGTTGCAGTCGATGCACAGTTAAGAACTCATGTCAATCTCAAAAGGAAAGCGAGATTTGATTTCGACCCTGCCACTAAAACAGTTGAAGGATATGCCGCCTGCAATTGAATTTCCTGTAAACTTTGCCAAAATTCATCTCCCGCGCTTTAAGTGCGGCGAGATGGTGCGCTGGACGGGTGTTAGCGAAGAAGCTGACAGAGGAATGGTTATCGGCCAATTTTACAATTACGAACAGTGTCAATGCTGTTGGATGTGGTGCTACATAATTTGCCTTACTCCTGATTCCAAAAGTGCAACGTGGTGTCAGTTTGATACTGCCTGGGAGGAAGATTTGGAGAAGTTTGAGGATGATAAAAAAGCAGCAGACTTTGACAGATAGAGAACGCAATTTGATTGCAGTTTACAGTGAATGCCAATTGCAAATGACACCGAGGCAGTTTTATGCAAAGTGGGGAGTGAGTTATGAGGAAATTGCTTTTATTTGTTCTCGTTCTGATTCTACAGTGCGGGGTTGGTTTAGAAAGGGGAAAAATCGCAGATTTCCTACTGCTGTCGATTTGCGTCATTTGGCTTTAATGGATTTTCTGCTGGAACACTTTGAGGAAATCCCAGAGGCATTGGTGGCTTTCCTGTGTCCGCATTGTGAAGATAATAGCCTGGATTAATAGTGGCGGGTATAACGGAAAGACTGTTCAGGGCAACGACTGTATACGTTGTCGCAATCATATACTGCTGACTTGTTCCAACAGTTTTGGTGGCTGCTATACATACACCAAGCTTTTTCAGCATCAAAAGATAATTTGAGCTTGTCTTAGCACAAACCTCGTCAAATATCAATGTCACCGTGACCTGTCTTTGACAAGATTATTCAATTACTGTCTTGGCAAGCAATGAAACAAGAGCACAATCTGTTACTTTTACTGCTGAGGTACTAAAATGACCTACTCTGAAAAATTGCACCCGTGGTGTATCATTAGCCTGCTTCCTAATTGTCAGCGTGTTATTGTGGCACGATTTCGTAAGAGAAACGATGCAGATGATCATCTACGGGTTTTGCAGCGATTAGTGAAAACGCGCACATTTGTGATTATTTTTGACATGCAACCAAAGCCTACTGTGCCTAAAGAATAACGGCGAATGCAGCGAAGGTTTGAAATCGAATTAATCGAGATACCTGCGTTAGTTGAATAAACCGACTTTCCAGCGATTTCTCCCAGCGACAGAACCTACTGATAGCTGGGAGAATTTTTTATATATTTTACTGATTCTCTACTAACTACAACTTTTTATCATAGTATTGATTGACGCAAAGGAGCGATCGCATTTGTACGGATAGTTACAATTGCATAAGTAAATATGCTCTGATTGATAGCTGTGCAATCGTAGATGTGGCTAATAGTAATATAGCTTGCGAGCGCAATAGATATTCCTTCTCTATCAATACTTCGGAATTTTGAAGAGTTTTTTTGAGAGATGGCTCTGGCGCAAGGTTCGTAGGTGGCTAATGTTGCGCTGAGTTTTTGGATTTCTTGCCATAGCTCTACTATCAAGGCTTCTTTTGCCTCGTTCAATAGTTGCTTTAAGCCGGGTAGTTTTTCCATTCCTTTATCTAATGTCTATCTCGTCTTCTTGTCAAGGGGGTTGAGCAATTACAATCAAAGAATCAATAGAGACAAGTGCGACCGCATCTTGTCGGACAGATAATTAATGGGAATTAATTAAGAAATTTCTTGGGAAACACGCTTACCGTTAAAACTTTACAAAAAATAGATCGTTAAAAGCAAGGCCGCGATCGCGGCAATTTTTGAGAATAAGCTGCACTTGCTTGTACTGCGAATCCAGCCATGACCCAAATAGAACCAAATTCCGAACCAACTGGAGAGGATATTACACTTTCAGCTACTCAAAAAGTGGGTGAAACCATCAACAAAACTGAGAACACTTCACAGAGTCCTGACTTACTTGATGAAGGAGAATCAGAACCTTATGAATTCAATTTTTGTACAATCAAAATCCACATTGTTATGCGACCAGACGATGGGCATCCAGAAGGGCGAATCGTAGAAATTACAGCAACGAGCCATGACGACTTACCACTATTAGTACAAGTTAGAGAAAACTCGATTGGAGCTTGGCCAAACCATTTACAAGAATTGCTCCAGCGGTTAGCCTCTAACCTACCTAACCGAAAAGTGAGCGCTCAAATTCGTTCTTCTGTTGCTCAACCCCGGAAAAAAGCCAAACCAAATCTTCAAAATCCTGCTAACCACCCCGTCAACAAAGGTGAAGCTGGAGTACAAATCCCCCTGTTTTAAAGAGGTAACAATGAGTCTAATAGAATATGAAGGCAGGCAAATCGAACTGCCCAACGAAATTACTGCAAATGATGAAAAATTGCTAGAAGTCCTACTTCCTTACTTCCCTGAATTAAGCGAAGCTACAATTGAACGAAAAACAGGTCAACCCATTAAAATCATCAAACAAGCCAAGACAAAGGGTGTAGAAGAAGATTGGAAAAAAGAACTATGCGTACTGCTCACTCCCCATTCCCCACTCTCCTCACTTATGGCAGCACCAGAAGAACCGAATCAAGCTGTCCAACTCACTTGGGCTCTCCAATGTGAATCTATCAACGGTTATGTTACTCCGCTAACCTTAGCAAGTCGCACTCAAGAAATCTCTCAAGCAATAGCGAGAGGTGAACAAGAACTACAGCGATTTAAAGCAACTCTCAAACAACTGCAACTTGCGCCAGCTATTGCACATCCCCAAATTCCCCTGAATTTTTAATGCCTGCAACCATTTTGTCTGTGTCGCAAGCCATCGCTGGTTTGCGACACTCCTACCCAGTAACCAAGCCAATTGAAGCGATTGAATTTCTCCAGCAAACGCTTAATAGTATTCAAATACTAAACCTTTACCAACACTTTTTTCCAACTGAATTTACCACCAGTACCAGTTCTATTTACTCTGATAGTCCTGACATTCATAGCCCCCGCGAATTAGAATTTTTCAGTCGGCTTGACGAAACAGAACTTATCCCTATCAGCCCCTGGCAATTAGAAATAGCCCAAGAAGAACGCCTCGACGAACTCCTGATAGAGCCTTGGGGGTTAGATTGGTTTAGCTATGAAGATTATGATATTGAGTCATTAGCCCCTGAGTGGCAAATCTTGCTGCCTCTAACTTCTAAAGGACTAGATTGGCTAACTGAAAATGACGCACAAGATTGGTATGAAGAGGAATTTAACGTTTTATTTTCTCACGTTTTACCACCCGATAGTATCAATTATCTGCAATTCCAAGAACTTTGCTCTCTGGCTGACTTTCCCATAAAATCAGTGCCAATTGTACTAAGTTTCCTCAATTATTCAACAGGTAATATTTGGCTAGACGGCTGCGCTCAAGACGAGTATCAATTTAGAGAATGGACAGTCGAAAACTTGATATCTTTATCAGCGCAATGGCAAAGTGCTAAAGAAGTAATAACCCAAGCTCAACAGGTTATCGACTGGCTTGCTACTGACCGCCCTCGACGTTTTCAGCAAATTCTTGAACTCTGGAACAAGAGCACTTTGTCAATTTGAATTACCTATGAATCCAAATAATTACGATTGAAACTCTCAAGTCTAAAAATGCTGAGATCCCCGCTTAAGCGTATTCATTGTGAAGCAGCAACCGCTAGTGCGGTTGTAGCTGTTGGAAATTGAGGTCTTAACCATGACTGAAACTCTAACAACAACCGAAAGAATTGCACGTCTCAATGACCAGTTGCGTCAAGGAAATACCAAAATTGGTGAAATTCGGATCACTCAAACTGTAAAAGCTCTTCCTCCTGAATACCAACAAAAATTACTGCAATTAGTAAGAGATTTTAACAGTTTTGAATCGGGCAACGACCCCTACGGAGAACGAGATTTTTTTGCCATTCAACTGGATAGCAAAAACTACTTTTTCAAAATTGATTATTTTGACAGAAAAGCTTGGCTGGACAACCAAGAAGTGAGTTCAGAATGCCCAGAAAACTCGGATAAAACTTGGAGAGTTGCTACCCTAATGAAATCGAATGAATACTAATTTTCAAGTAGGAGCTAACCTTACCTATCGGGTTAGCTCTATAACCTCTATCAATTTTAAGCTATTATGCAACATTTGTCAGGAGAAGCCTTCCGTGAAATTCTGCAAATAGCTCCCCGACAGCTAACAGAAATTGATGCTGAATTACTGTTCATTAAAGAACAATACCTGTTCCATTATCGAGAAGGGACAAAGGAACACTACAAACTACTCTCCTCTGTCAGTTTGAGAACTGCATTTTCTCACGAGCCAATTGATACAGGTTGGATGCCTCCAGGAGTCATCAGGTGGGGAACTAATTCTCAAGGAAATTGGGTAGTAAAATTCATACATCCTGCTCAATATAACCTCCACTTTGATGATATTGAACCGATTACTATTCCGCTAACCGCTTTGGTATTGGTAGGACAGAACACTCAATATTGGGTATGGGCAACTGATGTCGCCACCTTCAACCCAGAGGCGAAAGCTTACCATACTCCCTTACCAAATATCCACCCAAACGGTTTAATTTGCTGGGGACAAAATACTCCCCCGGTTGCTTCAACTCAAACCATTGATATTGCTTGGCAAACTTTCATCACTACTCCTTTCAATGCTGACTTATCCAGCCAAAAAAGCCGAAAATTTCCCCAAGATGTCAGAGAACATCTGAAAAGTTTAGCCTTGAAAAAAAGGCGTTCCTATCCTGTTAAAGATTTAGTTGAAAGCATGTGCAACCAGTCAATTAACTCTTTAATAGAACACCTTTTATTGATTGCTAACCCTATCTAGGGATTGCACTCAACATTTTTCTTTCAACCGCCAAGTTTAAGTTAATGCTAAAACTTTTTAACCACATTCATGCCTCTATTCCCTTGCCTCCCATTGCTACTGGAGTATTCTGCGAATACGTTACAGCTTCTAACGGCGTGTTTGTGCGTTCAGTTCGCCCCGGACTAGAGGCAATGATTCCTGTTGCAAATTCAGCGCCCAATACTATCAAAGGGTTGCCATCTATAGAACCGTACTTGCACCTTGACACTCGTTCAGTACCATTAGAATTAGTCCTTTCTATGTGTACAAAATCTGCATTTAGCAAAGATAATAGTGGGAATCTCACAGAGATTTTATTTCACCTATCCCTTGACAGCCGCAATCAATGGCAACTGACAATTCCACTCCAAACAACTACACGAACAAGCTGCCAACCTCTTGATAATTTATCCTGCTCAACTGCCTTAATTGAATGCCACTCTCACGGAGAAATGCCTGCTTTCTTTAGTAGCACAGATGATGCTGACGAGCGCGGGTTTAGACTCTATGCAGTCTTGGGTAAAGTTAATACTTTAAATCCTGAGATTTTAGTCAGAATCGGAATTTTCGGACACTATAGCTTAATTAAAGCTAGTTCTGTATTTGAAGAGCCATATTTTATCACCGATGCTTACCAAAACTCCCTTAAACCTCGACTTTGAGTACGCCAATTCTACCCCTCTCCTCCTCAAAGATTACTCTCACCTACACTTGTGGCTCGTTGGCTGTGGGGGCACTGGCTCTTATGTAGCTGAAAGTTTAGCACGATTAGCTTACGTTTTCAAACAACGTGGTAAAAATGTCAATGTTGCCTTTGTTGACCCTGACATTGTTGAAGAGAAAAACTTGGGAAGGCAGAGATTTTGTCAATCTGAACTCGGATTGAATAAAGCCGCTACTCTTGCTTTGCGTTACAATCTTACCTGGGGGCTAGAAATTAGTGCAATTCCTGACTATTTTGACCCCAAATTGGTAAAATCATACTGGAATGATTTGGTAATTATCACTGGCTGCGTTGACAATAGTGCGGCTCGTCGTTCCCTCGGCAAAACACTAGAAAGTAACCGCCACTCTGATATTCCAAGAATCTGGTATCTTGATGCTGGCAATAACTTTGATAGCGGTCAAATTCTACTAGGTAGTCATAATTGTGGTGAGGGGTTAATTACTCACCTAGATCAATTTGAGAAAACAGGCATTATGGGAGCGTTACCCTCTCCTATTTGGCAGTGCCCCAATTTGATAGAATTCCAGCCTGAAGAACTGGCAAATACCTATTTATCTTGTGCTGAGTTAGCCACTATTAACGCTCAGAGTCTCACAATTAATCAGGGGATGGCCTCCATTATTGCTGACTATTTATTCCGTCTCACTTTGACGAATGACTTGCGCAGGTTTGCCACTTTCCTTAACCTTAAATCGGGTTCTATGCGCTCGGAATTTATCAGTTTTTCATCTCTTAAAAGGTTTGCAAGAGGGGGAAGGGGAAGGGTGGAAAAAGGAAGGGAAGAGGAAGGGGAAGGGTAGAAAAAGCTGATTATTTGGAGAGGGGAAAGGAAGGCTTCGCCGTGAACTATGCGGCTCGACTGAGCGACATTCGGCTTGCGCTCAATCGAGCCACAATTCGGCTAAGCTCATGGTCGAAGCCTCACGCCGAAGTCCGACGGGAACCCCGCTTACCGAACGTCCGAATGGAAAGTTATAGGTTATTGTTAGCTTTTATTAAAGAGAAAAAGCTAAAATTTATCCTTCCTTCCCCTTCCCCCTCTTTTACTTTAACGAGATTTTTTCGGATTTAATACTGTGTGAATTGCCCGGTCTAAAAACTCGATAAACTCACTGGGATAAGTATAAAATTGACTCTTTCTGGCTCTTCTGGGTTTGAGGGGATTAATGTATAATGAGATACAATGAATACGTGGTGATAGGCATGGACTTGCATCTTGATAGGTTGCTAAATTTACCAAATACAACCATCGAAAGTTTTACGGAAGAAGAAAATAAAATTATTCTCAAGCTGAGATTCTTACATGATGAAGCTCCTTGCCCCCATTGTAATACGCAGAGTAGAAAATTAAAACAAAATCGACCGATACTGATTCGAGATTTATCAGTATTTGGCAAAGTAATTTATTTAAATACGCCACGCCGCCAATTTTATTGTCATCAGTGTCAAAAACATTTTACGGAAGAATTACCCTTTGTAGATTGGGAAAGACGATACACACAAAGATCTGAAGAGTATGTTTATCAACGAGTGCAAAGTGCGAGTGTAGAGCAGGTAAGTCGAGATGAATTTTTGAGTTGAGATCAAGTACAGGGAATATTTAACCACCAATTTTCTCTCAAAAAAAAGGAGAATTGGGAAGAAGTAAAACGGGTGAGTATTGATGAAGTGAGTAAACGCAAAGGACATCAAAATTTGGTCACGGTCGTATCAAATATTGACTTAGGAGAATTGCTAGAAGTGATTGATAGTCATAAACAAGATGACATCATTGAAATCCTTAAGCAGCAACCAATTGAGATCAGAGAGAAAGTTGAGGAAGTCAGCGTTGATATGTGGGGAGGATTTCCAAAAGTTGTAAAAGAGGTATTCCCAAATGCCAAAATTGTCATCGACAGATTTCATGTCATGCAGCCTAAGAATCAAGTTGAGCAAGTGCGAGAAAATTGGTAACACAGTAGCCGTTATCTAAATTGAATAAAAAATCAAATAAGGAGTATGAGAAAATTGGCAACACAGTAGCCGTTATACCAGCCTTGACAGTCGCGTAAATTGCTGTTGTCGGACTCGCGCTTTGCAATCGGCTAAACTGTTGTTGTCTGATAAAGCTTGACAGTCGGCTAAACATTTATTCCCTGACTTGGTTTACAGCAGTCGCTCGACTCCTAGCTATTAATGGCGGTTATAATTCTCCACCCTATTAGTCCAGGTAGTAATTTCTAAGTAGGTAGGCGGGATTAAACCGAATAATGTAACAGTATGTAAATAGGCTTAAGTCAGCCAGTAGAGAGCATTTGAACACTTTACATCGTTTGCCGGATATTTTCGGATAAAAACAGGTAGAGGCCAGTCCCTGCAAATGTCTGTATTCTCACTGATTTTGTACAGTACACACCTGATTTTGTACAGCAAATGACTGACTTTAGTGCTCCCCAAAAATTAACGGGACTTAAACAACTTTTAAGCCCAAACAAAACCCCAACTGGCTTTATATGCAGCTTGAGCGTCCATATTTTGTTGTAGCCAGCGCACAAATCTATAAGATATAGCTGTTCTCAAAGCTTCTAAGACTTCAGTAAAATGTTACTTTTATATCACAGATAGATGGCTAGTTTACCCAAGGTTTATTCCCGATAAAGACCAAATTATCTATAAAAGTTACATGACCAGACTAGAGGGCGAGAATACGCGACTACGACATTACGCACAATGTCATCACTTTGGTATAATTGTGAGAGTATGAGTGCGATATTTGGAGACATTACTACCGTGAGCGTGGCGTTTGGCAGAATTCTATTGAGCTTACACTTTCCAGCAGCGATCGTCCAACAATCTTAAAATCTGTGCAGCAACTCGAACTTTTTCCGCAACCCAAACCCAGCTCCGCTAAATCTCCTCAACTAACGATGAGTTCCGAGGCTTTGTATTCTTGGAAACAACGCATTTTTGAACACCAACAATCTGAAAGTGCGCCACAACCGCGACAGGGAAGTCTATTCGAGCTAGCAGTAAATCCTTGTGAACCCAACAACATAGACCCGTTTGCCCTGCAATTGCACAATCTCTCATTCTGTGAGAAACCGGATTGGGGCGATCGTACTTGCCTCTATTTTGTTATTGACAACGAGCTTCCATTGCTGCTGTATGTAGGAGAAACTGACCGCACTCCCAAGCAACGATGGATGAGCCACGATTGTCATAGCTATATTGCCAAGTACATCGAACTGCACCGCCGCTACTCCCTGGATGCGAGTGTAGCCATAGCATTTTGGTACGGAGCGCCGGCTAATCGAAAAAAGCGGCTGCAACTAGAATCAGAGCTTATCTACAAGTGGCGATCGCCTTTCAACAAAGAATGTTGGCAGTGGTGGGGACAACCCTTTGGCAAGTGATTCAGATGCCAGGAAAACTGCTGATGCACCCTAAGTCTTCCGGGAATCCCATCCGGCCAAGAGGTAATGTATGTCAAATATTCGGGAAATTGAAGAGAGTCCAGGCGACACTTGGGATGATTTGAGTTGGACAGATTTGAACGATGCCGAGCAAGCTTTATGGAAAACTTTAGGCTGGAATGAAGCAAGTTGGGAAGAAGAAACTGATGCTCCCGATTCTAATGATAAATATTGGCAGGACTTAACCCAAAATGAACGTACTGCCGCTGCACAACTCGGTTACGACCAAGCTTCTTGGGATGAGGATTGAATAGGTTCCCAATCGCCCGTTTAGGCAATAAAGCGTATCCCAGCCATTTTTCTGGGGACGAGCTACCAATTTGCCTGATGTTGCCAGGGAGGATCTTTTGGCATTCTGAGGAAAAGCATTGAGTAACTGCCATGACAACTCTATCAACTTTCTCGGATGAACTGGCGGATGCCATCGGACGCTCCACCGAGACGATCGTCGCTTTGCCATCAGGTCGCTTGACGCTCAGCGGGGTGTACTGGCGTCCGGGTATCGTTGTCACTACCATTGATGTAATGCGCTGCCGTGGAGAGATAACGCTGATGACCCCGGATGGGGAGGCAAAGCCGGTCAGCTTGGTAGGTGCAGATCCGGGAACGGATATTGCAGTGCTGCGCGTCGGTGCCACCGACAACCCAATGCCCGAGCTAGCAGATTTAGATGCACTGCGCCTGGGGCATTTGGTACTGGCTCTCGGACGCTCGAATGACGGCAACGTGCGAGCCAGCTCTGGCATTCTGGCATCGCTAGGCGGAGCGTGGCAAAGTTGGACTGGAGGGTATATCGATCGCCTAATTCGTCCAGATATCAAACCGTTTCCGGGATTTGCCGGGAGCCTATTGCTCGATACTCAAGGTCGGGCGCTGGGCATCAATACCACCCATTCGCGGGGTCGTTTTGCCGTTACCATTCCCGCGACGACGGTCGAGCGCGTAGTAGACCAAATGCTGCTCCGAGGACGAGTCACGCGAGGATACCTGGGTGTCGGATTGCAGCCGGTGGAATTGAACCCGCAGTTGAAACAGTCGCTCAACCTGGGCCAGGACATCGGCGTGCTAATTGTGAGCGTGGAAACGGACAGTCCAGCCGAACGGGGTGGGGTACTCATCGGTGATATTTTATTAACGCTGGAGGGTTCAGCAATTTCCAGCGTACAAGCCCTGCGAGCGCAGCTGAGCCCGGAGCGAGTGGGTCAACCCATTACGGCACGGACGATCCGGGGCGGACAGCTCATCGAACTGACCCTGACGGTCGGTGAACGCTAGTGTTTGGGAGGAAACTTCATTGATTCGCGTTCTCATCGCCGCTCGTTCGCCGATCGTGCAGGCAGGGTTGGAGGCAATGATAGCCCGCGAACCAACGCTCCAAGTAGTCGGACGGATTGCCGCTCTGGCAGCGCTGGAGTCATCGTTGTGCTCTGGACACCCCGACGCGATCGTACTGGAAGCGGCCCTGCTAACTGACACCAGTCTGGAAACGCTCGCGGTTCTTCAAGAGGAAGTGGCGATCGCCCTCTTGGTTGCGCCGACCGAATCTTATTCTGCGACAACGCTGCTGCCGTTGGGGGTTAAAGCCATTCTCCCCACCGACGTTACGGCCGAGGAACTGATTCTGACTGTGGAGGCGATCGCGGTAGGTTTGGTAGTTTTGCATCCCGATGTATCCGGTGCTCTGCTTCAGGAACTACCCTCATCAAGCGGGTCGGAGTTACCGGACGATCTTGTTGATACTCCCCTCACTCCCCGCGAACTAGAACTGCTGCAACTCTTAGCAACGGGGCTGGGGAACAAAGCGATCGCCCGACAGATGAACATCTCCGAGCACACCGTCAAGTTCCACATCAGCTCAATTTTTTGCAAGCTCAACGCTTCCAGCCGCACGGAAGCGGTCATCCTGGGAATGCGCCTGGGATTAATTTTTATTTGAGAGTGCTGGCAGCGGTGGGGACAGCCGTTCGGTTCGTGAAACTGCTGGAATTTGGTACTCTAAAAGTTAGAAAACGTATCGGAACAATCAGCCATCTCCGAATCAAACATGGATAGATTTGAATTTCAGCTAGCAATGCTGCAAAAAGGAGCAGAGGAACTAGAGAAAAAAATAGCTAACTTCACAACAATTCTGATGCAGTTAAAAACTGCGGCAATTACCATTTGGGTAGCGTTAATCGGTTGGGTATTTGCCAGCAAAGTAAATACCTTAGCTCCGCTGGGATACGTGATAATTTTGGGTTTTTGGTTTTTAGAAGCTACCTACTGGAGGGTGCAATTTTATTATATGCAAAGATCCAGTGCAGTTACCGAATTCTTGAATGATGAAAGGGCTTTAGATGAAAGTTTTAATACCCGTTCGATACCCGAAGGTCTAGTTCACCCGCTCGGTATGTTAAGAACACTTAAAATGCCTTCTTTAGGTCGAGCTATGGGCGCTCCATCAATCTATATTTTTTATACTTTTTTGTTGGCTGTTAATTCAATTGTTTGGTTGATAAGTCTTAAAACAGCCCTCTAACTGGGCAGAATCCGAACGTGCGATCGACCGAACAATATCTTTCATCCCAACTAACTAGAAGTAGACGCATCGCCACCACCTATGAAAAAGTATCTCAATCTCGCCACCGCCCTCATCGCCTCTCTCAAACCCAAATCTCAATCACCCGCGATCGACACCTACGGTCAATCCACACTCACCGACGAACAACAGCAAGCTCTGATGGAATGGTTGTTCGCTAGTTTGATGGGTGTTGGGTACTTCGGCAAAGCTCACCTGCTCTGGGATGATGGCAAAGACAGAGAACGGGAGATATTTACCGCGTTGATGAGAAACGAGCCGATATTCTTGTACCGCCAAGGTTCCCGACCCACTCCAACAGTTGAGGGATATTGCTGGAACTTGATTGGCGAACATCCCAGTTTGAGGGTGTATCAGTTGCAAGTGGAAGTTGAAGGAGATTGAAGGCGATCGATAGCGTATTTGTGATATCTCAACCATTACTTCAATTACTTTGATGGAAACCTCATCTTTTATTTTGGAGCGGTACGAAGTGGAATTGCTATTGCTGTTGATTGCTCAATGCCAACCGCTTCCCCAATAAATATTTTTTGTTGAGAGATTCCTGTATACTGCAAGTGGGTACTCGCTAAATCTATTTCTTTATGCAGGTAAAATGCTCGAACTCAGAATAAGTTTAACCGTGTTTTGTGTGTGGTTGTTTTTATTGACTAGCAATACTTATTCAATAGCTAAACAAAAATCTAAATGGCTCAGAGTAATCACCGATGAAAACCAAATAGCCAATTATTTAGACGTTGCTTCCCTTGACTCCAGTAAACCGCAAAAGTTTTATACTTCAGCGAGGATATTTCCCCGCGAAGCGGTCAATAATAGCGAAATGCCTCTACGTCGTCCTTATCACGGAGAAAGATGCCCTTGCCCTTACGATTTTGCTATAAATGAATCGCACTGCGGCGGTCGTGCCAGCGGTAAAACTACTTGTTTTGCACCTAAAGGGTCTTCTTCGTTATTAATTTTAAATTCTGTAAATTGTGAAACGAAAGTCCGCAGTATATTGAACATTGACATCTATGATAAAAACAACAAGCAAATTACAACCTATTCCGTAGACACTCTAACAGGTGGTGCATATCCCGTAGCTGTAAAAGTTAGCGACCGAGCAGAGCTGAGTGTTATTAAAGCGGTTTGTAAATAAGATGCGATCGCCCTCAAGAATTAAAAATCAAAAGGTCATTTTTAATTGGTCGGGTGCAAAAGTCCAATGCGTCGCGTTTTTGGTGTGGAGGCACCGTACCCTTTAACTGAATAGCTAACCGAACTCAAATAGGGGTATACCGATTTCGAGCTGACCGCAGGGAGAAATTATTAACTTGGGAGACGCGACTGTACGGGCGATCGGCGATTGGCTGACAGTGTGGCCGAAATGTGCGCTCGGTTCTGATGAAATATTTGTAATCCTTGACTTTGCGACTAGCGGGACCTGGATTACTGGGGACTCTACAAAAACTACTTAGAGATTATGACCGACTCCATCACCGCCCAACTCAACCAAGCTTCTGAGGGCTTGCTCTTCCTCAGCGAGTCTGACGCCCCCTTTGAAGTCATTAACTGGCCAGCACAGGGAGAACTCACCCAGGCGAAGTTACTGCAACTGACGAACCACCCGCCCGATGCTCCCGTTGAAATGCGGACGGTTGACGAGTTCTTTGCGATCGCCACCCAAGAAGAGGATTGGCACGATGAAGAAGAACGGGAAACGGCGAAGCGCTTTCAAAACTTGGTGAGCACACTAAAGCAGAACCTATCGCAGTTGCAGGTTTACCGAGTGGGCAGTATCGAGATCGATGTTTACATCGTCGGGGTGACTCAAAATGGCGAATGGGCAGGGCTTTCTACTCAGGTAGTGGAAACATAACAGTTTTTCAGCCTCAAGGTAGAGAAAAAAGCTCGGGCAAACAGTGAAACTTAAGCAGCTTTAATTAACCCAGAGGAATCTATGGCTCAATCTTACACAGTTAAAGAAGGCGATACGCTTTACGACATTGCCGCCCAATTCTACGGCGACGGCGACGAATGGGAAAAGATTTATCAAGCCAACCTAGAAGTTATTGGAGACAACCCCGATTTAATTGAACCGGGACAGCAATTAACTATTCCTGACAAATAGCTTTTACTGGCTGTCAACTTTCCCCTCAATCACTTGCTGAACCTGCGGGGGTACGTTTGATAAGAAATTCAGCCCGGTCTCCCGCTCCACCTGTTTCACCGAAACCCGAAAGCTTTTCCATCCCTTGCCCTTGACGCTGGCATCGTTGGGCATCTCAACAGCGATCGCCCTGGTGTTTGCCGTAACTCCTTGCAATCCGGCCCCTGGTCTGTCCAAAACTACAATCACTTTCCAAGTCTTTGCCGGCACCGCAATCTTTTCCTTTTTGCCAATACTTCCCTTACTCCCGACCGGCCCGGCAACGATGTAGAGCTCTTTGCCGCTCTGCACCAACTCCCGGCAGTAATCCTCTAAATCTCCCCACACGCCGCGATTGAGTTCTGGTGACTGCGGCACCATGTTGGTCATTAGGAAAGTGCTGCTGTTATCCGCTTCGTTGCGAGTGCGGTCGGCGCTGGGTGCGATGTGTCCCCGGTCGTAGCCGCTGCCCATGTAGTCACCGGGGCGGACTTTGTACCAAGCAGCAGGGAGCGCATCGTCAGGGCTGAAATCGTTTTTGCGATCGGCTGTTCCAATCCAAGATTTATTGAGCTGCCACGATACCCAGTTAGCGGTGTGCATTTTGTTGTTGTAGCTCATCACGTATTGGGGTTTCACCATCAGGTAGTTGTCAATGTTGGCAACACTGGGAGCTGCATTGCTGGGATTGCCCAGAAGCAAATTGCGATTATTGACGCTTGAGCTGATGGGTTCTCTGGTGCTTGGTTTGGGTTGCTGCAATCTCGGTTTCTCGCGATCGACTTGAGGAAGGCGAGAGGGCGGTGCAGTCAGGTTGCAGCCACTAATAATTCCCACCACCAACACCAG
The DNA here is from genome assembly GCF_036701555.1 of Microcoleus sp. Pol10D4. Lineage (NCBI taxonomy): Bacteria > Bacillati > Cyanobacteriota > Cyanophyceae > Oscillatoriales > Microcoleaceae > Microcoleus > Microcoleus sp. Pol10D4. The sequence continues at coordinate 39,102 of NZ_JAUBRA010000019.1, read as the reverse complement.
AGCGATCGCCCTTTGATAAACCTGCCTCATTGTCGCTACTCCCGCACTTGCTCGTCTCCCCTACCCTGCAAGCTTACAGCGTCATGCCGCAGGTGCTTCTCACTAATTACTTATTACCCATTACCCATTACCTATTACTCTTACCTTTGTATATGCAGTAATGCAGTAATGCAGTAATGCAGTAATGCAGTAAGGAGTTAAGGAGTTAAGGTATTGCTAGTAGGTTGGAGAACTGCGTCAAAAGTACGACAGCCCCAGAGAGTTGGCTTATTGATTCCTCCCAGCAACGCAATCCAGTTTTACCACCAGATGCCAAAACAAGTGCTATACTTGCTGCATTAAGTATTTCAGTAATGCAGTAAACAATGCAGTAAGTAATCATGGTAGCAATTGTAGCTTTCGTTAACCAAAAAGGTGGATGCGCCAAAAGCACTACAGCCGTACATTACGCCCATTGGCTCGTGCAGCAGGGCAAGAGCGTGTTAGTAGTGGATGCCGACGCTCAGCGCTCTAGTTCCCAGTGGTGCAGCAAGATGGAACCAGCGATCGCCACTCACGTACTCCAAAGTCCCGATGACCTCTTAGACCAGTTGACTGACTTAGCTGCTACCGTTGACTACCTGGTAGTGGATGGCCCTGCTGGTTTGAGTGAAGCAACCAGGGCAATCTTGATGAGAGCTGACTTAGCCGTGGTGCCGGTGCAGCCGAGCGGTATCGACGTACAATCGGCGGCAGATGCGGTGAGACTCATCAAACAAGCTCAATCGGTGAGACAAGGCCCGCCCAAAGCAGTGATGTTTCTCAGCCGTGCGGTGAAGGGGACAAAGCTAAAAACCGAGGCAATGGAGTTGTTAGGAAAACTTACACCCACCATCAAAGTGCTCAAATCGGTGATTCACCAAAAACAAGTCATCGCCGATTCTTCAGGTCAAGCAGCGACGGTGTGGGATTTGGGCGGTCAACCAGCTAAAGATTCTGGCAAAGAGTACAGCCGACTATTTAAGGAAATCATGGGAGTGTTGAAATGACTGCCAAGAAACGTAAACCGCTCGGCAGCGCGATGGAAGAGTTTGTTTTCGGTACCCAGGAAGCTGCATTACTACCACCAACACCCGAAGTTGTATCGCCAGCACCAACAGCATCGCAAACACCCGAAACAGTGGAAGCTGCATTGCCAGCACAAACAGCACCGGAGTTTGAAGCACCCGCAGCAGAACCCATCCCCGTTCAATCCAAGGAAAGTAGCTTGACTCACCGACTGCAAGCACCTGATAAAGAAGCGACGGTCAGGTTTACGGTGGATATGTCCGAATCCCTGCACCGTAAACTGTCGATGTTGGCAGCAAAGACAGGGCGCAAGAAAGTGGATATTGTGCGGATGTTACTGTGTGAGGGTTTGAAGGATATTGAGGACTAGAACTTCATTCAGTAATGCAGTAATTCATGCAGTGATGCAGTAATACTCAGACTTCGCTTAAGCGTGAAAATGAAAAAATACCTCAACCTAGCCTGAGCTTTGCTCAGTTCATTCAAACCCAAATCGCAGCTACGGGGGTAAATGAGCAGTCGTACAGAAAGTTACGTTAAGGCTGAAAGTTTTATATGCCTAAAAACAGCGAAGCACCATAAATAGCAGTTGCAAACGGACACAAACAATATGAAAAGTGAACTTAAACTACACAGCCCAAAATCGCATAAAGCTATAGCTCCCAGATTAAAAGAACTTATCAAAAATGCAGAGTGTTTAAAAATGGCTGTTGCTTTTTGGACGATAGATCAACATTATTTCCCATCTAATTCTTTAATACAGCTATTAAAGAAAGAAGGCTCATTTGCGTGTATCGATATAGCACTTCCAACTGATGTTACTAAAGTGTGTGATTTTGCACGACACAATGCAGGTATGTACTTTTATTTACAGAGTGTAGACGAGGGCAAAAAAAAGCCTGCATATATGCAAGATCATCTATTACACTCTAAAATTCTCATATTTGATCTTCCTGAAGAGAAAGCCAGCATTTTTATAGGTAGTCATAATTGGACTAATAGAGCATTATCTGGGATTAATATAGAAACATCAATAGAAATTGAGCTTGACAGAAAAAACGGGGTATATTGTCAGGTAAATTCTTTACTCGAAACAATAAAAGATGAATGCCATAAAGTTAATCCAGATTTAGAAAAGATATATAAAAATATCCAAAGAAAAGAAAATACTTGTCTATATCTTCATTCTAGTTTAAATAATGATATCCAAAATAATAAAGATATCTATTTTCATATTCTGCATTTTGATTTAACGCGAAAAAACGATTTCCCAATCGACAGGCAAATAATTTTATTTTTACCTAAAAAACTTGAAGAAAAAGAGGGATACTTATTGGAAGGTAAGGTTATCAAAGCAGGATTACTTCCTAAACTATCGTCAGGGTCAAACTGGCCAAACCTTGAAGAAGGATATTGGTGTTTAGAAGACTACCCAAATTCTAGCTATACCGAATTCAAGCATATTTCAAGTTTGCAAGCTCAGGATAAAAATGACGCTGGTTTTTACGCAACAATCTTTATTGAGCAAAGAAATATCAAAAAAATAAAAGACATTGATAGTGAAATTTCTAAACATTATAAGTACGCAATAATTATCCCTGAAAAATCATTAAAATTCAACGCAGATATTGATTTTAAAGAAGATCCTTGGTTTTCAAACAAATTCGGGTATGATACAAAAAGTATTACAATTAAGTCCCCACAAATTGACAGTGAGAAAGTTGATGATTATATAAGCAAAACCCAACCAGGGAAAATCTCAAAGGTTGTAAAAAAGAAGAAAGGATAAGGCATTGGGCTACAGCCGAGATACGTGCAAAATAGGACATGAGGTAAAGTTTTGTAAATATAAGACAAAATGACTTGAAGTAGCAAAGCCTGACAGGTATCTCGGCTGTACCCCGATCGCTCAAACCAGCTCATCTAACAAAATCGAGTGTTTATGTTGCACGGTTTAAAATTTTGCATAAAATTTATCCATCTTTGAACCCTAGAACCGGTGATGTCTAAGATCGGAATAGAATAGACATCTGATTCAGGACGGCCTCCCTCGGTATCTCTGGCAATGCTCGTGCGCTCTGGCTTACCTAAGCCGTAGGTTGAAGCTGTTTCACTAGCTAAACTACAGGAAATTCTAAAGTTTCCCATGCGAATACTTCCATTACCTGCTGAATAAACCCATTCATAACCGGAAACGCCTCTAGATTGCTGGCACAAAAAATGGGAAGTTTCAAACATTTTGGCAAGATGAACATCGTAGAGACGAAGCTTGCCACCGTAAGCCGGTTGAGTTGTATCTCGATTGGGTGCAGTAAGTTGCATGAGGACAAAGCCTCCCCTAGCTTCTGTTCCACCATACCGAATGCTCAGCGGTAACTGGGTGCTCTCTTGAGCCAGAATGATGTTAACCTTTTGAGTAAATTTGCCACTGTCAGCCTCAGCACTAGGTTTGCTACCCAAGTAAGTAGGAGCAGAAACAGCGATGTTTGCAGGCAGTAAGATAGCTACACAGGTCATGAGTTTTGCCAAATTGTGACGCCCTGCTTTTTTGGCGATCGCGGATGTTTTACGGAAGACGGTGCGTTCGGAGGAAATTGGTGTGCGATCCAGTTGGGGTTGCGAGAGTGGCGGTTTATACATAGGTGTTATGAGTAAGGAAAGGTATGCTATGAACTATTTGATATTCGGATTAATCACAGTCTCTCTTTTTACCAGTTCGGCGATCGCGCAACCTGTCAAATATCCCACAGCTAGAGTGCCGGCCGATTCGGTGGAGGTTGCAGCTAACCGAGCCCCTGAAAAAGAGATCGATGGCTTGACGGACTTTATTTTCTACCAACTGCACCCAGGACTGAACCGTCGCAAAATCCGCTCTGACGAAACACAGTACATAAATGAATGGGCTGCTATCAAAAAAGTGGTGAGCAACGATAACTTAGTTTACGGGGATGTCTGCGATCTAAACTCAAGGAATTATGAGTGGCTGCTTTCCAAGTATGACGGTGAGGGCGGGGGAAGACAGGGAGTAACTAGCCTTTTAACCAGTCCTGTGCTGGACAAAGTAGCAGATGCCGTATTCTACACCCGTCATCCAGAATTGAACTACCGTAAAGTACAACCCGGAGAAACGAGGCTAGTGTCGGAGTGGTCTAAAATCCGGCAGGGGGTCAGTTTGTTACACCCTTGTTACTGACGCTGACGCGATCGCCCATCAAAACATGGAGTCCAACATTTCGGTAACATCTTGTTGGTCGCGTCCCCGGTTATCGTCATATATCATGAGCGTGTTTAAATTCCTGTGCCTGCTTAACTTCTGCACCTTTCGCACATCCCCATCTGTTGCGTCCAGTGCCGCCGTGATAGCTGAGTGTCGGATGACATCTGTTTTTTGATACCAGCCTTTTCGCTGTGACGGACAATCATCTTGCAGATACCGTCGCCACTAAGTCTGTGTCCGCTGTGGGCGGAGTCAAGTGCTATAAAAAGCGGACTATCGTGCGAGCAACTTCCCCTTTCCTCCAACCAATCGGCGATCGCCTGCACTGTCGCAGAACCCAAGTCCACTACTTCCGACGCTCGTGCCGCGTCCTTTACTCCATATCCGCAAAGTCTTACTCACCAGGTCAAAGTCAGGGGCACTCAACTGACTGATTTCGTTAACACCCTAAAAGTCTGGGATGAGAGAAAGTGGGGAGGCGATCGCTAATTTCATCGGAGATGGTGCCTTATTTTGCTGTATCGTTGCGTCCGATGGAGTAGCAATTGTAGCAGGTGATGAATCCGGTCGCGTATATTTCCTACGGCTAGAAGGGATAGAGCCACTAACATAAATTTCTTACGTGGTTGTCAGCAAGGTGAAATTTGCCCAGTAACAGCCGCTAAAAGTTGATGGGCGATCGCATAAAAAGACATAATTAGACATCCGAAGCTTATGAAAATTCATGAGAACTCATGAAAATTTATGAAAACTCATAGCAGCTCGCCCTGATTAATCCCCGGTAGTCGGTAGGGAATCGCGCTTATTTTGACTTATTTTTACTTTTAAGGTAACTGCCTAGCTAGTAGTATTTGACGGAAAGAAAACAGAGACATTACCAAGTAACGCATCAGTAACAACTTCCAGAAGATTAAGACCACGCTTAGATGCAGTCGAAAGAAAAGAACGAATATTGGCGAAGGAAACCGCAAAATCTTGCCTAGCGGAAGCCACCAGAAATTTTCTGCTTACACTTCATCATCCGTAAGTCACGTTCCGCTTGATTATTGGTAAACGGAACATCCGGTTCCGTCAGAAACCGTAAAACATCACCTCGGAAATTTTGAAGCCGCAACAACAAGTTATGACCAACTCGTCGTTTTACTCTACAGAAATGACCTTTGCGGTTTAAAGGTGGTTGAGAAGAGTGAAAATCAAGCCCTCGGTTGAGAATTTGCTCATATAGTTGATTGATGCGAGCAATAATATTTTCAGGAATACCTTGAGGATAGCGATGTTTATAATTGCAGGCTAGGAGTAAAACCTTTTTCATGGACTTAGCCCAAGATTCTTGGTCAATTTCTTCCAAAGCTTTGAGTTCTCGCTCAGGATGAGCGTTGCACAAGGCATGATTCACCTGAACGAGTTGATAATAAGGTTTCCAGTGGTCGTGGACTACTACACCTTTAATCTCAGCTAATACTTCAATGTCTTTGCGTTTAGCAGCAACTCGATACCAGGTTTCTGTTTGAGTTGAAACCACGTGCAACCAATTGGTTTTACCACCAATCCTCAATCCCGTCTCGTCTAGATGTTTAACTGGTGCTGCTTTGACTTCAGACGCAATCTCAATTACTACTGGTTCTATGATTTGAGCCAGTGTTTTGCTTGTATTTGCGATTGTTCCTGGTGTCATTCGACAACCAAATAAATCTAACAGCACTTCACTCAATCTGTCTTCGGGAATAAAGTGTTGATGATTTAGATAAGCCGCAACTGCTTTAATTCTTGCTCCATACTGTACTGGTGCTTTCACCCATTCTGGAAAACTCCCTTGTATCTGAGCTTTACATCCAGGGCATTCTTTGACCCCAACTTGGTGTTCTGTGATGATTATTCTTGGCGTTGGTATATCAAATACTTGTCGCTTAATGATTTTTTTTGCTTCTATTTGAGATATGTCACACCCGCATGATAGACACGAGCATGGTGCGGGATGTTTTATTATATTATCTGGTTCTAAAACTTGTTCTAATGTCTGCCCTACATGACCAAACTGTCCCCCGGACGGGCGCTTTCCTTTTTCTCTTAAACTTTTTGTCCGATTTTTATCCAACTTTTTGAGTCCATCGCTTGACGGTGGTTTTGAACTCGTTTGGCTATCTAACCCCAAACGCCTCTCTAGTTCTGCTATTTTTTGCCGCAGGACTTGAATTTCTTGCTCTAAACTCTCAATTTTTTGATCTTTTTCTTCTGGACTCATGGATGAATACTACCATAATTCTTCCTTGATTGGAATCATCCTGACCATCCTACCTAGGGAGTTACCTTTTAAGTCAGATTGGCCACAACTCCCCAGCAAATCTAGGACTGGGTTCGATCGAGATTATTCCCAATCTAAAATCCAAAATCTAAAATCTAAAATCCGTGACGCGGGTCTGTAAAACGGGCGATTGGCTTGATGCGGTAGCTCGATCACCCATCGTTTATTCTTGGTTTGCCAGTAGATAAACCGTATTTTAGGTTGACTTTCCTTGACTTATTGTGATTTTCTTGGTTTAGGTTGACTTTTCTTGACTTATTGTGATTTTCTTGATTTACGTTGATTTTTCTTGACTGATAGACCCATCGGCCGCAACTATCGCGCACAGATTTTGAGCAGTTCGATGAAGTTGTAAAAGTTATATTTTGTTGTGTTTGGTTATAGTTTAAGCAAATATTCAGACTTTTGAGTCGGCTTAAGCCGTGGTAAATGCGAGGTGTTGGGCAGTAAAAAACGGGAGAACTCGATCGTCCGAAGCCCCAAGCACCGCAGCAAATACAGCAATTAAGCACCTAGTAAACACTAAACGGAGTCTAGTAATTGATGTTCATTGCACCGCTCGTGGTAACAATTGCTACTGAGATTTCTCAATCGCCAAACAATCAAGTGATTAATGCCCAAGTGCTTAGCATCGGAGACGGCGACACACTCACGATCCGCAACACCAACGGGCAAAACATAACCGTCAGGTTGGCTTGCATTGACACGCCTGAAAGAAATCAACCGGGAGGAAAAGAGGCAGCCGATCGCCTTAGTGCGCTTCTTCCAAGAGGTACATCAGTTAAAGTTCTACCAGTGGACAAAGACCAATACGGGCGCACGGTTGGAGTCGTGTTCAGTGACAGAAATATTAATCTGCAATTGCTGAAAGAAGGGCAAGCGTGGGTCTATGAGCAGTACATCGGTAACTGTCGCACCAGCGCTCAACAATTGCGCCAAGCTCAGAGTTCGGCTCAGCAGCAACGGCTTGGACTATGGAGTCAAACTAATCCTTGCCCCCCTTGGGATTATAGAAAAAATCAGTGTGTAGTAAAGCCCGCTGCTGCCCCACAAAAACCTGCACCAACTCCACAAAGACCTGTACCAGCTCAACAAAGTAATTGCGACCCGAGTTATCCTGGCGTGTGCATCCCGCCAGCGCCACCTGATTTAAATTGTGGCGACATTCCTCATCGTCGCTTCCGCGTATTACCGCCAGACCCTCACAAATTCGATCGCGACAAAGATGGTATAGGTTGCGAAAGGTAAAGGAAACCTGCCATTTTGAGCACAGTGAGGATAGGCGGAAAACTGTTAGATATTGATGAAGCTGTAGCAGTTTTAAGCCCTGGCTCAGGATATACCGATATCCTAACGTAGCGGAAAGGGTTACAAGCTTTAGGCGGGGAAGTATGGCTATGTTGCCTAAGCTCAATCGCTTATAATATTAAAACTTAGAGTGTAGAGCAGTAGGAGGCACAAATTGATGATAGATAGCTCCTTTATATGGTTTGACTGCTGAAAAATGGAGATTATTAGAGGAAATTAAAGATGGAAACTGAACTTTCTCATATTAAGTTAGACAATGGGCAAATGCTTCGCGTTGTAGAAGAAGCGCGTGAAGGCTCAATTATATTTGTACGTCCTTTAGGTGAAAAAGAAGTAGACACAGGTAAAACAGTTAAATTTAACTCTGAGCTAGAAAAATTAGTCCTAACAGAACCAGTTTATTGTGCTATTTTGGATATCAATGATGAGGTAGGAGGCAAAGAGAACATTTTAACATGGGTTAGGGTTGTTCCTGATGGTCGTAATGGCTCTACAGTTTATGGTCGAACGCTTCATCCTGACGAGCCAGATACAGGTTTAGCACCACAACGTAGACCTGGAGATACATTTGGATTCCGACCAGGTAGTCTTATTTTTTCTATAGATAGTGTTGATGTAAGTGTTGTTACTAAGTTTGAAGATGGGTATGCTTTTATTGCAAATACAGTCTATACATGGATGTCAGTCCGTTCAACTCTAAATGGCAAAGTTTTACCCGATGATATACAGCGACTTTTGCTATCAGCAGCACGAAGATTAGATGCCAGCTATGAAGCTTTTTCCTTGCTACATAGTAAACTTAAAGAACTAGAGAAAATTGAATACAGTATTCACCAAAGGAATCTAATTTTTGAAACTATGGGTTTAGTTGAAATGGCGATTATAGCCATGAATCGGGCTTTACAAATGGCTTGGCAAATCCATAAACATTATCATCTTACGACTGATTTTCCCAATTCAGTTAAAAATAAGCTTTCTACGCTGAAAAAGATAAGAGATGCTTATGAACATATTGAAGAGAGAGCATTAGGTTTAGTTCATGGTCAACCACGTATCGAGGCTGTGTCAATTTTTAACTATGAACGTTTGTTTAAAGAAGGTATTGCAACTTACAGCAACTACGAACTAGACATTTACAAAGAAGCCATTGACTTGCTTATTGACACCAGACAATATCTGAGAGAGGCCACGTCAGAACTGGTTTCTAATTAATGTAAATTTATAAATTTATTCTAATGAAGTACCAGAAAAGCAACGCATTAAACCAACAAAACTACCTATGACACTTGGCAAGCTTGAACTCATCATCAAAATTAACGAACTCCCGAATAACGTAGAGACTAACAAAGACAACTGGAAAACCTTTCAGCTTGACTGTGACGATCGGGTAGTGTCCGTTACTGTTAAGCCAAAAATATGGAAGAAGCTTGAGGATGCTGCTGCCAACTATCCCATGTGGGTGGCTGCTATCGGTGGCAAGATGGGTGAATCAACCTCTAACGGTTTTGTGCTATCAGACCCAAGTATCCAAGTCTTTGAGAAAAAACCGAAGGAACCTAAACCTGAAACAGAGCAGTGAGAGAGGTTTGAGTAGCAATTGTGCAGAAACTTGCGAACAGGGCTGCTCACCCTGCAACCCACCTTTTGACGGGCTGGTCACGCCGTCATGTAAAATACACTTTGGACTATTGAAGACTTCTATGCCCAAAGACAAGACAACCAGCGCCCAAAATAAGGAAAGCCTAGAGCAGAAGCTATGGAAGGCGGCGGACAAGCTACGAAAGAACATTGACGCGGCAGAGTATAAGCACATCGTCTTGGGATTAGTCTTTCTCAAGTACATCTCCGATTCTTTTGAGCAGTTGCATGAGAAGTTGATGGCTGGAGAGGGAGAATATGCGGGGGCTGACCCGGAAGACTCGGACGAATACAAAGCGGAGAATGTGTTTTTCGTACCTGCTGAGGCGCGGTGGTCGGCGTTGCAAGCACAGGCGAAGCAACCGACGATTGGGCAGATTGTGGATGAGGCGATGGAGGCGATCGAGCGGGAAAACCCCAAACTCCTCAAGGGGATTTTGCCAAAGGTTTACGGTCAACAGAAGCTTGACCCGATCGCTTTGGGGGGGCTGATCGACAATATCGGCAGCGTCAACTTGGCCAAGGTAAAGGCGGAATCTGACGGGCAGTTAATTTTGGAGCTGGAGCCAAGGGTAGCCCCTTCTCGACAGGCGGATTTACTAGGGCAGGTGTATGAGTATTTCTTGGGGGAGTTTGCCCTGGCAGAAGGCAAGAAAGGGGGACAATTCTACACGCCAGAAAGTGTGGTGCGGGTGTTGGTAGAAATGCTGGAACCTTACAAGGGACGAGTGTTTGACCCTTGCTGCGGGTCGGGGGGGATGTTTGTCCAGAGTGAGAAATTTGTGAAGGCGCACCAGGGGCGGCTGGATGATATTTCAATCTATGGGCAGGAGAGCAATGAGACGACTTATAAGCTGTGTCGGATGAACCTGGCGATTCGGGGGATTGATGGCTCGAATATTCACTGGAATACAGAGGGTTCGTTTCTTAAAGATGCTCACCCAGATTTGAAGGCAGATTTTGTGATCGCCAACCCACCGTTTAACGATAGCGATTGGGTTGGTCGGATAGACGAGAAAAATGACGGGGGGCATCCTCTTCGTAATGATGGGCGCTGGCAGTATGGAACGCCACCCGTGGGCAGTGCCAACTTTGCTTGGGTACAGCATTTCCTTTATCACCTGGCACCGACCGGCGCAGCGGGGTTTGTGTTGTCAAATGGTTCGCTGTCATCAAATACGAGCGGGGAGGGAGAGATTCGTCAGCAGTTGGTGCGATCTGATTTAGTGGACTGCATTGTGATGATGCCAACGCAGTTGTTTTACAACACAGGAATTCCCGCTTGTCTGTGGTTTTTGAGTCGATATAAGAACGGCAACAAAAACCGGAACCGCAAAGGGGAGGTATTGTTTATTGATGCGTCCGAGTTAGGCTATATGGTTAACCGTCGCAATCGCGCATTTGATGATGGCGACATCCAGAAGATTGCAGGTACATACCACGAATGGAAGCGGAACGGTGGCAACTATCAGGACATAAAGGGCTTCTGTAAGTCGGCAACGTTGGCAGAGATCGAGAAGCACAATTTTGTCTTAACACCAGGGCGATATGTGGGAATTCGCGATGAAGTTGAATCGGAGATTTCCTTTGAGGAAACGATAGCAGTGTTGACGGTAGAGTTGGCAGCACAGATGAAAGAAGCGGCGGACTTGGATGCGGAGATTAAGAAGCAGTTAGCAAAGGTAGGATTTGAGTTATGAGGGATTGGGAAGAAACAACTCTGGGAGAACTAATTGACATCAAACATGGATACGCCTTTAAGGGTGAGTTTTTCACCGAGGTTCCGAATGGGAATGCCTTATTAACGCCGGGGAATTTTCATATAGGAGGGGGATTTAAGGCTGATAAATTTAAATACTACATCGGAGACATACCTGAAGACTATGTACTAAGTCCTGGCGATGTCATTGTTACCATGACGGACTTAAGTAAAGATGGTGACACACTAGGCTATTCAGCAAGGGTTCCAGAAAGCACAAATCGTTTTTTACATAATCAGCGATTAGGGCTTGTTAGCACAATCTCAAAGAAAGCCGACGTAAACTTCATATATTGGCTATTGAGAACTAGCCCTTATCAAAAAACAATTGTCAATTCTTGCTCTGGTTCTACGGTCAAGCATACATCTCCAAGCAAGATAAAAGACTATAAATTTCTACTCCCACCAATTACAGAACAAGTAGCGATTGATGAAGTTTTATCCTCATTTGAACGCAAGATTAAAAACCTTAGAGGGCAGAACGAGACGCTAGAGGCGATCGCTCAAACCCTATTCAAACATTGGTTCGTCGATTTCGAGTTTCCTAATGAAGATGGGAAACCCTATAAGTCATCCGGCGGTGCGATGGTGCGATCGGAGTTAGGTGAAATCCCTGCAGGTTGGCGAGTTGGGAATATGAAAGAGTGTTTAGAGCATTTAATTGATAATCGAGGCAAAACACCTGAATTTTTCGATCACGGAGTTCCCGCCTTGAGCGCCAAGTTTGTGAAGAGAGGTGATATAGTTAATCGATATAGCTTTAATTACGTCTCTCAGGAGTTATTTGAACAATCGGAGAAACTAGAGATGGGTGATGTCATCCTGACCTCAGAAGCGCCTCTCGGAGAGATTTATTTTATCGCTAAAGAAACTTGTTATTATCCAGCACAACGGGTATTTGCCTTGAGAGCAAATAAAGAAGTTATTCCTTGCTCATATCTGAACTATTGGCTCAGTAGCCAAATGGGACAGTTTCAACTGAGACGAAGAGCTTCTGGCTCAACAGTTCAAGGAATTAAGCAGTCGGAGCTATATCAATGTGAAGTGATTATTCCTGACAAAGAAATTCAAGGCTTAGTCTCTGACGTTTTCATGAAAACTTTAGTCAAACGAGAGACGAACTCACAACAAATTCAGACTCTTAGCCAGACTCGCGACCTGCTTTTGCCCAGGCTAATGAGCGGTAAAATCCGCGTTGAAAGTAAAGTGAAGGATAGATAAATAAGTAATGGAAAATCTAAATGAACTTATAGAAAAGCATGGAAGATGGTCAAACTTAAAACTTCAAATAACCTCAATTAGTTATGAAATAGACGCGGGGATGCTAGAAAAAGCAATTGGTGCTAGCAAATCACTCCTAGAAACTATTTGCAAAACTATACTTGATAATGAACAAGAACCTTATGGAACAGGCGATAATGTCAATAAATTAGCAAAGAAAACAATGAAAAAGCTTGACCTTGAACAAGCTGATGGCATGATTAAGTTCAGCAACTCATTGGTTTCCTCGATGCAGTTTTTGGGAGAGTTGAGAAATTGTTTAGACAGTCAATCTCACGGTCGTAGCTTGAGTGGTGAACTCCCAAAAATTGATCCCATAAGTGCTCATTTTCTTGTGCAGTCAACTGAGTTGATCGCGTGTCTTTTGATAAATTTATACGAACAAAAAAAATCTCTAACTATATCTTCAGGAAATGAAAATCTAGACAATTTGCAAGAATTAGACGGTTTGCAAGAATTTGAGAGATTACAAGAATTTAATACCTATCTAGATAGTAACTTTGGAGATATTCAAGTTCTTGATATTACTTATCTGATAAGTAAGGTTTTGTTCTTGGTTGATCGTGAAGCATACAATAATGCTTACAGTGATTATTTACAGCTAATAAATGAAGAAACTAACTGAAGCCAGAATCGAAAAATATTTTCTATCTCTACTGAAAATTTTTGGGTACGAGTCTTGTTATGGCCCAGAGCTAGATGTTGAACGTCAAGATTATGGTGGCATCATTCTCAAAAATAGATTGGAATATGCTATTCGGAATCTAAACCCACGTCTTCCTTCTGAAACTCACATTACTGCTCAGCGGGAGTTGCAAAACATCGCCAACCCCGATCTGATCAACAACAACGAAATATTCCACCGCTACCTCACCGAAGGTATCACCGTTGAATATCAGCGCGACGGCGAAACCAAAGGTGAAAAGCTCTGGCTGATTGATTGGGACAACCCCGAAAACAACGAATTCCTCGCCGTCAATCAGTTCACCATTATCGAAGACAACCACAACCGCCGTCCCGACATCATTCTCTTCATCAACGGGCTGCCCCTGGTGGTGATTGAACTCAAAAACGCCGCTGATGCCAAAGCCGACCTGCAAGCCGCCTTTAACCAGTTACAGACTTACAAGCGCGAAATTCCCAGCCTCTTTATTTATAACGCTCTGCTGGTAATCTCCGATGGTATCTCCGCCCGTGCAGGTTCCTTCTCTGCCTCCTATAGCCGCTTCAGCCAATGGAAACGCAAACTCCCCAACGGCCACATTGACAACAACCCCAACACCAACGAACTGGAAATTCTGACTCAGGGGATGCTTAACAAAGACACTCTGCTCGACCTGATCCGGCACTTCACCGTCTTTGAAAAAATTAAGACAGTAGACCCCAAGACCGAAGTCGTTACCCTGCAAACTATCAAAAAGCTGGCTGCCTACCACCAGTATTACGCTGTCAACAAAGCCGTCGAGAGTGTCATTGCCGCTACTAAAACCAACCATCGCGGAGGTGTCCTGTGGCATACCCAAGGCAGCGGTAAATCCCTCTCAATGGTCTTCCTCAGCGGCAAACTCGTCTTGAGTCTGAATAACCCCACCCTCGTTATCCTGACAGATCGCAACGACCTCGATGACCAACTCTTCGATACGTTTGCCGGATGCCGACAACTGCTGCGCCAATCTCCCCAACAAGCCAGCGATCGCGATGCCGTGCAAGAACTGCTCAACGTCAATTCTGGCGGCATTATCTTTACCACCGTGCAGAAATTCTCTCCCCAAGACAACGAGACGATTTATCCCAAGATTAGCGATCGCACCAACATTGTTGTTCTAGCCGATGAAGCTCATCGCAGCCAATACGGGTTTAAAGCCAAACAGGTCAACCTCAAAGACGAAGCAGGCAACATCGTCGGCAAACAGACCCGCTACGGCTTCGCCAAATACATCCGCGATGCCCTGCCCAACGCGACCTTCGTCGGCTTCACGGGCACTCCCGTTGAACAGACCGACAAAAACACCCCCGAAATTTTCGGTGACTACATCGACATCTACGACATCGCCCAAGCCGTCAAAGATAATGCCACCGTCCCCATTTACTACGAAAGCCGCTTAGTCAAAGTAGACCTCGACGATAAAGGGCGGGAACTGCTCAACGAACTCGACGAAGACCTCAGTTTTGAAGACCTCAGCGCTACCCAGCAAGCCAAAGCCAAGCAGACCAGAATCGAGGCGATCGTCGGTTCCACCCAACGCCTGGAAACCATCGCCAACGACATCATCACCCACTTTGAAATCCGCCAAACTGCCAATCGTGGCAAAGGCATGATCGTTACCCTCAGCCGGAAGGTAGCTGCTAACCTCTACGACACCATCATCAAACTCCGCCCCAACTGGCACAGTGACGACCTCAACAGCGGCAAAATCAAAGTTGTCATGACCGCCAGTGCTTCCGATGAAGGCAACCTCGTCAAACACCACACCAACAAGAAAAAACGCCAAGTCTTAGCGCAACGCCTCAAAGACCCCACCAATGACCTCGAACTCGTCATTGTCTGCGATATGTGGCTGACCGGGTTTGATGCCCCTTGTCTCCATACTATGTATATTGACAAGCCGATGAAGGGGCACAACCTGATGCAGGCGATCGCTCGTATCAACCGTGTTTACTTTGAGAAGCAAGGCGGCTTGATTGTCGATTATTTGGGTGTGGCCAATGAACTCAGAGAAGCCCTGAAAGTTTACTCCCAAAGCGGCGGCAAAGGCGACCTCACCCTCGATCAACAGGTGGCGATCGGACTGCTGTTCGCCAAGCTCGAAGTCGTTGAAGACATTATGGCAGGGTTCGACTATCAGCCTTACTCCAACGCCAGCACAAGGGACAAACTCAACATTCTCAAATCTGCGGCGAACTATGTCGCAGACCCGCAAATTAAAGACCGTTTCCTCGATGCGGTGACCGCACTCTCCAAAATCTATGCTCTCACCGCTCACCATCCAGAGGCGATCGACCAATCCGAAAAAATCTCCTTCTTTCAAGCCATCCAAGCCAGTCTCCGCAAACTAGAACCAACCGACGGTAGCCTCAGCAATGCTGAAATCGAAACCGCTATCCGGCAAGTAGTAGATCAAGCCCTTGTCTCCGATACCGTTATCAACATCTTTGATGAAGCAGGTATTAAAAGCCCCGACCTTTCCATCATTTCCGATGAATTCCTCGCCGAAGTCGAAGGCATGGAGCATCAAAACCTGGCGGTGGAATTGCTCAAAAAACTGTTGCGCGATGAAATTAAAGCTCAACGCCGTACCAACATTGTCCAAAGCCGCCAGCTTACCGAAATGCTTGAAGATGCCTTGCGGCGCTACCAAAACCAAGTAATTAGCGTCACGGATGTGATCCAAGAACTGATCAACATCTCCAGGGAGGTTCAAGCTGCAAAACAACGGGGTGAAGAGTTGGGGCTAGAACCCTATGAACTCGCCTTTTATGATGCCCTGGCTCAAAACCTGAGTGCGCGGGACGTGATGGGACAAAACCAATTGCGAGAATTGGCGATCGTCCTGGTAGAACGGGTACGCAAAAACGCTTCCATCGACTGGAATCTCAAAGAAAGCGTCCGAGCCAGAATGAAGGTGATGGTTAAACGCTTATTGCGGCAATATGGCTATCCACCCGATATGCAAGCTCTTGCGATCGAGTTGGTGTTAGAGCAGGCAAAGGTTTTCACCGAGTTTGAAATAGAGACAAATCGTTCCTAATATTACACAGGAAAACCGAAGTAGCGAAGCTGTAACATAGAGATAAGGATGGTATAAGTTGCGAAAGGTAAAGGAAACCCGCCATTTTGAGTACAGTGAGGATAGACGGGGAAGCTGTTATATTCTGATGAAGCTGTAGTAGTTTTAACCCCTGGGTCAAGATATGTTTCTTACCTGGGGGAGCTATAGCAATTCTCAGTCTTGAATGGAAAAATTTAACAAATCAGATATATGAGCTGCCTCCATTCAAGTAGTGCGACAGCCGAGTCAGGGTGAAATGGTTTATAAATTACGCTTTCCGTTGCTAATTAACTTTCATTGGTAGATGTGCTAGTATCGCCTTCTCTGCTTTCTGAAGTTTCATTAGCTTCTTGCTGTCTTATTTGCATTTGTGAAAGAATTGGTAAAAAACAGAGACGTAATGTAAGCCACCATAGATAACATGAATGTGACGAAAAAAAGCCATTATAGTCAATTAATCCATGAGCCATTCGATTTCTTAAATTAGTACCAAAGCGATTTACTAGCAATCCTTGTAAATCAAAACATAGATCTTTACCTATAATATTTTCTAGTTCAATTAGGTATAGTGTGGTATTTAAATCGTATTCATCTTGTATTCCTTGGCTTGTGTTTTTAGATGTTATGACACCGCATTGATGAAGCAAGTAACGGATTGAATTTTCTATTTGAGGTATGAGAAAATGAGCAGCTACCAGAAAATTTCCTCTTAATCCTGCCTGAAGCCCTTCAGCATAAATATACTCTCTATTTGTGGGTACAAAAGGACTGTTAACTAAAATTAGGAACCAATCACTAAGGTGGACGTTATGTTCTAACAAAATTTGCTCTCTTGCAGGTTCTATGATAGCTTGAGCAATAGCAGGCTGATGTTGGAGGGCAGCAGATCTATACATTTCAGCTTTTATTGCTTCTTCCACTTCGTCTTCGTTACTAGATAGCATTGAAGGTTGTTTAGCTGTTACTTTTCCCAGGTCGTTTATTATAGTCATAGGAAAGACAAATTGGAGAGGATTATTTTCAGTAATGTTTTCAACTTGACTACGCAGCCCATCAATTTTAGGTGACGCAGATAGTAATGCTAAACAAAATATAGCGTCTTGAAAAGATTTATCTTTGACTTTATTCTTAGCTAAATTTACCATTCTACTAATGTCACCTTCCTGGTGCAAATGAATCATCTCATTTTTAGTTAGCTCTTGGTATTCAAGAAGTTTTCTATGAGTTTCTTCCACCCGTTCCTGTGTTCCTGATGTTTTTCTAAATGCTTCAATTGCCTGCTGTAAATATATAGAAGCTGCTAAATAGCTATGAGGATTTCTTTTGGTAGCATCTTCTGCTTCTTTTACATATGTTTCGCATATATTTAGCTCTGTTTCCCGCACTTTCTGTGTATCTTTTGCTATAAGATGCCACTTTCTTTTTATCTCCCAATATTCTCTAGCCTTATACCAATCGCTTGCTACTTCTGCACAAGTAGCAGCTTTTTCTGCCAAAACGGCATATTTCAATGGATCGCCCTGTTTTTTATTATCCTGCAAAAGCAGCATCAGTTTGGCCCACAGTAATGAGGGGTCTTCATCTTGATATTTAGCTAAAATTAATTCAATACAGGTAACAACATTATCAAAATGATAATTGAGCTGCCGTGCTAACCGCATCGCTCGTTCAATTCTGTTAATACACGCTCTCCAATGAGTGGGTTCTCCTAAGTTTTGAGCCGATTCTAAGTATGAATCTACAGCAAGTTGAGCCATACGAAAGTCACGTTTTTTAAGCCAAATAAGATCCGCGATTCTAGCACGCAGCTCAGCATCAGTTATTTCTGAAGCCCAATCTTTTAAAGCATTTAGGTATCCATCGTTGATGCTGTTGATAAAGTCTGTTTGAGCGAAGGGTTCATTACTTGGATCAGGGTTTAGTTGTGGGAATGTAATTCCAGCAAGCAAAGTAAAAATAGCTTGGGTTTTAAGTTCACTTGGTAACTTTGCTTCGTCTGCTTTTGCCAAGAATAGCATTGCATAATGTTCATTGTTTTTTTTGTCGCATCCATTCACTATATTTTCCCAATTAGATGTTGCGAAGTCTTCTTTTGATAAAGAAATATTTGGTAATAACATCGATCCATTTCTTCTCGTAAAAATTATGTATTTAATCTTACAACACGCCACTGCCATTTTTCCCGCCCCGTAAAAGCTACAGATTGGATGGAAGCGGACAATGCTATTTTAACCCTCATTTTCTACCAAACTCACGGCTGACACCGTTTATGGAAATGGATAGTTTCCCCGTCTAAACCTCTAGCGGGATTTTTTCGACGGTCTGTTAAGTCTTTGCCGAAGTGAACAAGATTTAGAAGACCGTCGGAAAAATCCCCGCCACCCTCCTAACTCTTGGTAGCAACAAAAAGCCGTGTGTCACGCGCTTGACACTACTTAGAATTCCTGCTTTAGTAAGCGAAACGCATGACACACGGGATTCAAATATTATGCCAAACCCTAAAGGATACCAAGATTCAATTAAAAATTCTCAATTCAAAGCGGCTTGGCAAAGTGGCCCAACTCGCACCATTCGAGTTCCGATCGCCCTGGCTAACGCTACTCTGGAATATGCCCACCAACTCGACCAAGTAATTGAACCGGGTGACACAGTAAATAACCCACTTGGCATGGCAAGTATTGAACCGCGTGACACAACAGATAGGGCTACAGCCGAGATACGCGCAAAATAGGACATGACGTAAAGTTTTGTAACAATGCCCGCTTTTCAATGTCTCTTCCACCTACAGAAGCTGCCAACACTCAGTCAGCGAAGGCAGAGTAGTATTACTACTCTACTTACCAACGTAAAAGTTAAACTAAAAGTATGTTTTATATAGTGTTATTACCACAACTTATCTAGAACTTGGTTCTGAATCAGTCAAAATATTTAAAGCCAGGTTTGGGGATTATCTGATTGATTTGAATGCTGTGCCGCAGGCGTTGGACGAGGAGATGGTGCTGACGTTTTGATCCAATAACTCAGCCTCAGTTCGGGGTTTTGTAAAAAGCTATCGCCGATGGGTTTCCGTTTTTTCGTGGATCGATTCAACGAGTTTTCTCTGTTTGAGCCGTTTTAAATAAAAAGGAGATAAACGCTCAAATCATTATCTAGCAAGGGTTTAAACTGTTACTTTGCGACTGATGTCACCTTCGCTATTTCTGGGCCTAATTAACAATTAGGTATCTATTTTCAGTTCGGTTAAGCCAAGCTCTTACCGACACAACCATAACCCCAACTTCATCAACAGCACGTCTTAGCGTTGCTTCATTTATACTCAATTCTTTAGTCCAATAACGAACCTCATACGGTTCGTTGAGATTAATTCTATTTGGGTCTTCAGGGCCTTTACGGTTCCTATCGTCTGACATTTTTTGGTCTTGATAAATTTATATTTCTATTCTAACACAGTTTTTTCAACCTTCCAAGCTGACTGACCCCAAATTTTACCGGCGCGGGTAAACCGGAAGTTCCCGCGTTTAAACTGTTCTCCCTTGGGCTTAATTCCTACCAGTTCTGCAACTTTAGAACTGGGGAGAATCGCCGATGCCGTGCGACTCATCAAACAAGCTCAATCGGTGAGACAAGGCCCGCCCCAAGCGGTGATGTTTCTCAGCCGTGCTGTGAAAGGAACGAAGCTCAAAACCGAAGCAATGGAGCTGTTGGGGAAACTTGCCCCCACCGTCAAAGTGCTCAAATCGGTGATACACCAGAAGCAAGTGATTGCTGATTCTTCAGGTCAAGCAGCTACTGTATGGGATTTGGGCGGTCAGCCTGCAAAAGATTCGGGGAAAGAGTACAGCCGATTATTCAAGGAAATCATTTGGGCGATCGGCAGTCTAAAATGCTCAAATGCCTAAAAATGGTTTTTCTGACACGGCTTGTACATTCGCCCTAATTAACTGGACTTATTAGAACCATCAATCCGATAGTTTTCCTGTAGCAAGCGTTTTGTTGCTTCTACTTCTGAAAGCTGCTCAACAAAATACTCATAAACGATATCACTGAACAACTCACGAACAACGCTCTTAGCGTTCTTCAAGCGAGGTGCATAATCTTTATCAACAGAATCTCTCCGTAAGTTCCGACGGTTGTTCACATCACCATAGCGTTTCCGCTGGTTCTCGCTGCGAACTTCCTTCATCCAGGCTGTATGGAGTGTTAGCGCCAAGTTGAGCGACTTGTGGGCAGCCGGATTACTTAAACGATAGATGGGTTTGTGAAAATCGTCGGCATGAAACACCCAAAATTCGTCGCAAGACTCTTTCTCGTTGTTCAAATTGTCAGATAAGACAGTACAGACGATAAAACCATGTGTAGACAGATCATTTCCCTCTAGTGGTTCAGAGCTAGGAATGAATTGCGGTGAAGAGGCAAAATATCCTGATGGAAATTGAAAGGAATCTGCAATCTCCATTGTTTCAGTGTCGAGTCGCAATAAGGTTAAAGGTTTGTCCCCATCAGGAAGATTCTCAATCGGAATCGCTCTGTATCCTCTTGATTTATAGACTTCATAAAGCTGTTGCGGAACTAGCTCCCAGGTAAATCCCCAGGTAATCCAATAAATATTTTTAACCTGAGTTTCCTGATTATTGCTGTCGTCACGACAGAGTTCGCTGTGGGTATAGATTGAAGGGGACCAGGTGGACTCCGCATCCCGAATGACATTCACGGTCTCGATTTCACCGCTGTCACCATCAATCACGTACTTTGCCAAAGCACCGAGATCCGTCGTTCCGACCTGCATTCCTTCTAAATCGCTGCGAAGACCCGATCTTCCCGGTACAGAACTATCATATCTGGTAATCCACTGGGTCACATCCCATCCATTTGGATGTCCAACATGAAGCGTAATTTTTTCGTTTGCGTTACTATAATCAGCCGCAAAATGCGAAATTTCATAGGGCAGAATTATCTGTTTTGCAGGTATAGGAAGTGGTGGTTTCTCCTCTTGCTTATCGGTACAAACAAAACTAGGGTACTTTTCTAAATCTTCCCGTTTAACAACGTACAAAATTCCTTTCGGTAAAGGCAGGATATTCCGTAAAACTTTTGCACGAACCCATCCGCTTAGCGACCAGTGTTTCTGAAAGAAGTTTAGTTTGAGAAACCCGATGAAGAAGGGTGAAAAAATCTGTGAGAATTCCATCTTGAAGGCGATATCCGCAAGGACAATAAAGCGTTCTGTAATAGCGACCTGATGAAGAGACTGTTCAACGACAACAGGTTGACCCTTTTGCGATCCATCTGCAAGAACTAATCGCCAGTGCTTGAGGATAGGCTCCTTAAATCTGCCACGCTCGCTATGTTTATCGACTTTGTTGTCTAATTCTGCCTCCACTGTAGGGAATCGGTAGTAAATTAAGTCAGTAAAGCGTCCGAACTGTTCTTTGGCATTTGCTCCGCTTTTGAGAAAGCGATTGAGTCGATCAAATACCCAACTAACGGGTCTTCGATATCGTCCGTTATATCCTGTTGAGTAATTCGTCGTGAAGAAGCCCGGTTCTGTATCGGCAGTATTCTCAGGTTTTATGAGATCGGCGACAGGATGAGCAGAGTTGATGTAAACGTCAAACGGGTAACTTCCAGTAAACTGAGAAATAAGGCGAGACACAATCGGTAAGATGCCCAGCCACTGAGCGGTTGTTCCGATTGGTGCAATCAGCTCCAGTGAATCGGGGTCAACTTCATAAGGACGACCTGCATCAATGGTGACAATTAACCGATCACCTACTCGAAGAAATGCAGTATTGAGTTGATTTCTGCCTCCTAGAAGGAGACTCATACGACTGGGACCTCCATTCCGAAAAGCGGCCAAGTACGACCATAGCCAATGCTGTTTAGAAAACGTGGTTTCAGGCTTCCATACCGCGTTATCGCTCGCTCCAGTCATCGCAATATCAGCGTAATAGCAGGGCGTTTTTGTAATTCGGGTTTTGAGAATCGCTTTACTATGCTCAAATCCCAAGCGGTAGATCATGCCATCGCCCGTGTATAACGGAGTGCTGTCTTCTTGAGGGCGATCGTCAGCTTGAAATAAAGCGCCTACAACGAAAAAATAGCCTTGCAATCCTTCAGGCAGTTCAACAGCGTCTCTTTCAGTAGCAAGTTCCCAAGCTTCTCCGCCTTTGTGAATGTATCGACGAACCTGCAATTGCAAGTCTGTAATTTCTTCTCGGCTTGTCTTGATGACAGACCTTGGCACAAAGTTTTTTCTACAAGGCTCACCAACAAATTGCGTCTGTCGTCGCTTCATATTGCTCCAAGTTCTCTCAATGTTGCTTCTTGCGCCAAAGTCAAGCCCCTGACTCCTGTGATTTGCATCCCCTCGTAGAGGCGTTTAGGTTTCAACGTTGCTAAACAGATCCCGGTTTGTACGTCCCAGATCCGGATAGATTCATCTTCGCTACTACTAATTAATTTCCGACCGTCAGGACTAACTGTTACAGTCCAAACCCAATTGGTGTGCCCCTTCAAGGTATTTAAGCATTGCCCCGTCTGACTATTCCAAACCTTAATAGTTCTATCGGAACTACTGCTAGCAACGGTTTGATTATCTGAGAAAAACGCGGCTCCCATAACCCAGCCTTGGTGACCTTGCAGCGTTTGTAGGCAGTCTCCAGTCTCGACATTCCAAACTTTCAGCGCTTGATCTAGGCTCGCGCTTACGAGTCTATCTCCTTTTGAATTGAAGGATACCGCTCCCACTCGCGCATTGTGTCCAGTTAGGGTAGCGTAGCACTCTCTTGTGGAAATATTCCAAAGCTTGATCGTACAATCGTCGCTGCCGGTAGCGAGGATTGTGCCATTGGGATGAAAGGCAAGTGCAGAAACGCGATCGCGATGTCCGATTAAAGTCGCAAAGCAGGTTCTACTCTGCAAGCGCCAGAGTTTGATTGTTTGATCGAAGCTGCTACTCGCGAGAAATTCCCCGTTCGGGCTAAACGCAAGACCCCATACTTCATTACCATGTCCTTCAAAGATTGCTACACACTTCTTCTGCTGCCAGTTCCAAACTTTGATCGTGGCATCCATTCCCCCACTAGCTAGTAGTTCGTTACCAGCATGAAAAGCCAACGACGAAATGCCGGTTTCATGGGCTTTTATCTCCTGTAAACACTGATTGTCAGCGCTATTCCAAATCCGTAAAGTTCTGTCTTTGTGTCCAGTTGCAAAAAACTGACCGTCTAAACTCAACACTAAAGGGCGTACCCAATTTGAATGTCCAACTATTGTTGTTAAACAACGACCTGACTCGACCTCCCATAACGAAATCGTCTGGTCTTCGCTGCCTGTGGCAATAGTTTGTCCATCTGGACTAAATACTGCTCTCCAAATTTGGGTTGTATGTCCTCCTAATGAGCGTAAGCAATCACCTGTTGTACCGTCCCAAATTTTTGCGGTACAGTCGGCACTACAGCTTAAGAGTAACTGACCATCTGGACTCCAAACGGCTCCCCAAACCCATCCAGTATGACCCTCCAAAGTCCTTACGCATTGCCAGTCAGCCACTCGCCAAATACGGATAGTGCGATCGCAGCTTGGACTTGCCAACCATTGCCCATCTGGGCTGAAGTTGAGTCCTGTTACCCAATTGGTATGCTCAGTCAGTATCTGAAGGCAAACTCCCGTTTGAGCATCCCAGATTCGGATCGTGTTGTCAAAACTACCGCTTGCTAAAAGATTGCCGCAGGGACTGAAACTGGCAGCCAGAATTCCAGCAGAATGACCTTCGAGCAGAGCTAAACAAGTTCCGTCACTAGCATTCCATAAGCGGATAGCACGATCATAGCTAGCACTAACAATGACTTGACCGTCAGGACTAAACGTAACGCTGTATACACTATCGCCATGCCCGCTTAGAACATTTTTGCAAGTTCCTTCCACTAAGTCCCATACTCTTAAAGTTCCATCATCGCTTGCGCTAGCAAGTAGTCCACCCGTTGGATCAAACGAAATTCTTCGTACCCAGTTTGTATGTCCTTGAAGGGTTAGGAGGCGTTGTCTATCGGTTACGCTCCACACTTGAATTTCGCAATTTGTGCTGCTTGTGGCTAGCGTCTGCCCATCTGGGCTGAACTGGATGGAGAGAATACCACCAAAAATTTGAGTGAATGACGAATCAATGAACTCGGAGTGCGAAAAATTCACATCGTGCAACTCGATGTCCTGTAGAAAGGCTTGACGAACTACTAACTCGGAAAAGTCATATCCTGAAAAGTTCAAATTTAGAGAACGGTACAGATTGAGAAAGTTACCCGTTGCATAGCCTAGTTTCAGTTCATCCTCATGCCGCACTGCCTCTAACGAGGTATCTAATCGCTGACGAAGGGCTGTTTCTGTTCTGAAATACTTTTGTAATTCCTTGAGCAGGGGTACTATAATCAATCGAACTTGCGATTCTCTTACAAAATCCCTCGTCTGAGCTTTGATTAAGGCGACAGTATTGAGTAGCGAGATTTGACCCGTTTTAATTTCCTGAAAAATTTGCTCAAGTAGATGATTTGTGATGTATTCCATCACTACGGGTTGCTGTGTAAAATAGTTTAAACGTTTTTCAATCAGAGAACGACGTTGTAGTGAATTGAGGGCTTCCAATAGCTCTCTTGCTTTCACTGTTGGAAAAAGGTTCTCGCGCAGATCATTCAGCGATGTCCAATCTCGCTCAATTGCTAGCCAATACATGATCTGTTTTTCTACAGCAGTCAGTCGATTGAACTGCTCACTCAATAGCTGCCAGATATCTCCAAAGAAAAGGATCTCTTGTCTTAGTAGTTCAGCAACATTGCCGTCGAAAAATTCTTGAAGAGTCGTGGCAATAACTTTTAGGGCCAATGGATTACCACCATACCGTCCAATCAGAGGTTCTAATTCAGCTTCTGAGCCAGAATATCCTTGAACCTCAAAAACTTTGTATCCTTCTACTTCACTCAAACCATTAAGCCGCAAAGATCGCACAGGAACGTTAGAGCCTTCTAGCTTAACTAATTCAGCAGGCTTTTCTCGGCTAGTCAGAACGACGCAACTCTGATGATGTGTTTCGCCAATGCACTTTAGTAGTGAGCCATAGTTTTCATACCCAACTTTATATGCTCCTGCCTGAATTCCTTCTTGAAGGATTGTCTCGCAGTTGTCTAAAACCAATAAGCATCGCTGCTGAAGACATTCTAAAAGATTTGCAATCTGCCCATCTAGTGTTTCGGGTAATTTAGCAACTGGCGTGGGAGTCAGAAACTGAATCAAATCTACCAAAAGAGCGTCTAACGGGGGAGCGTTTCGGAGCGATCGCCAGATCACGTAATCAAAGCTCTCTTCGACTTGATGCGCTAGCTTAACAGACAACGTTGTTTTACCAATTCCTCCAACCCCAAATACCGTAATTAGCTTGCACTGTTCCTGAAGCACCCACTGCTCCAACGTCGTTAGCTCCGGTTCTCTACCGAAAAAAAAGGAAACGTCTGGAGCACCTCTTAGGTCTCTAGATATTCTTACAGCGTTAATGCTTAAATTCTGGCTGCCAGTTGCTGAAAGATCGAAATCCATTTCAGCAATCTCTTGACTGTCCACAGACAGCCTGAGACATATTTCTTCAAAAACTGCCCGGTCAACAGGTTTACCCGTCAGGAAATTGACGACTGTAGAGCGAGCTAAGCCCAGCTCCTCGGCTAGCGCTTGCTGGCTTGGAAAGCCGTTTCGTCTCACCGATAGTTTGACTCTTCCTATACAGTCTTGGCGAACCCTGAGCGATCGTGGCATATTCTTGTTTTTGATGCGATCGAATTTTAGATGATAATCGCCCAAAAGTCAGCCTAACTCAGTCATTCTCAGGCGTCAACTCAGACAACAGTCCTGTTCTATGAGATTATCGCCGCTGATACCAATCAATCAGGCGAGCTGCAGAGAGTTAGAAGAGAACTTTTAGCTCTGTGTAAAAACCAAAAAACTTCTACCTCGGAGAACAAGTTGTATGAAACGGTTTTATATTACTCCAATTAGTTCACTTCTCAAAATTCACCCTCTCTTGGTTGCCGTTACCCTTCTTTCCGCTGCCATTCCTGCCTTTGCTGTTAAGCTGTTGTGCATTTAAAACGCATAGTGGTATAATATAACATAATGATATTCAGACAAAGTGAATGCCTGCTAAAAATTTTCTAAGTTCCGAAACAAAGGAAACTCTTCAACAAGTATTAAAAGAGCATGATCATCCAGACATTCGGCAAAGAGCCTTAATTTTTTTGTTACTAAATAACGGAAATACACAAGCTCAAACTGCTGAACTAATTGGATGTTCTCTCAGAAAAGTAGCTTATTGGAGTATTCATGGTGATCCGGAGCGATTAGATAGTTTTAAAGATGATAGGATGAAGGGTAACTACCGAAAAGCTACAGAAGAATACATTGATTGACTTCTAGAGACCATTGAAGTAGAACCTGAGAAATATGGCTATGAATTCGGGAGATGGACAACAGCTAGACTTGCCATATATTTAAAAGAGAAGACAGGAATTGAGCTGAGTAGTACCCAAGTAAGGAGAATCTTAAAATCAAAAAAGTATGTTTACCTTTGGGCTAAATACAGCTTAAAAGATAAGCAAGATGCCGTAGAAAGGGGTTTATTTAAAGATAAATTAGATGAGTATTTGAAAATAGAAAAAGAATCTCCAAACCTATTGCAGGTATGGTTTGGGGACGAAAGTGGATTTAGTTTAAGAGTAATCATAAGGAAAAACTGGTGTAAAAAGGGGACTCGAAGTAATAAAAGAGGAGACCGACGAAAAGGTCGTATTAATGTTATGGGTGGAGTGAGATACTCAGACAAAAAAAGATGGGTAGATTTTATTCCATCTGGTAATTCTGCTAATTTTTATGCTGTGCTGAAAACTTTTTATGAAGATTTAAAAGCCGAGTGGATATTGCAAGGAAATTTAGCAGAAGACTTTAAAGATAAGGGCTGTAAGTTTGTGATAATTTTGGACAACGCTAGTTTTCATAAAAAAGCAGAGACTTTGCAGAAAATAGCGTCAGAGATGCCGAATCTAATCATAGAGTTTTTGCCCAAGTATAGCCCTGACTATAACCTCGTTGAATTAGTATGGCATTCCGCAAAGGAATATGTTGCTAATAGATTATTTGAATCCATTGAAAAACTAGAATCACTGTTACATAAACTTTTAAATGAAGGAGAATTAATTATGAAATGGAACCGAAAGATCAAAAACAAAGGTAACTTAGTTAATGCAGTTTAGATGTCGAACAGCTTACCCGTATCGATAGCTCTGTGACGCCTCAAGTGGGAGGCGCATCATGTTGTACTTGCAACAGCCCAGGTGGGCAAATTCCAACCGAAGAGACGGCTTTCTCAAAAACAGTTGCAACGCGGGGGTGTGGAGGGGTGTGAACCTGTCTCAGGCAGTCTTTGTCTCCAGCAGATTATTCAGTTCTCGTTGCTCTTGAGCAGTTTGCCAGGGAGATATCTTAAGCCTGAACAAACTTTTGCTTAATTTACGTTTCTAGTGAGGAGTAGACAATAACATCTGCTCCTCATTCAACAAGTCATACAACCCAGAGAATTTTGTTATGTCGTAGATTGATGCCTCTATTACTCTGAATCATCAGAGTAATCAAAAAAGAGATTACTGGCAGACTAACAAGCTGCTAAATGGATGGAGAGGATAAGCTATTCTACACCTTTAGCACAGGTTGCTGAACATTTTATCTATTACCATTATCCTCTTACCCAAGCAATCATGGGTACAACAGTTAAACACTTAGAGTAGATTGACAAATTGTTTTTTGGAGAGATTGTTCAGAAATTGTCAACTCTTTACTCAATGGCTTTCAACCAACTGAGAATACATTTTCCTGTAGGCTCTGCTCCCAGCTTGACTGTGAATGGCAAGAATTGGTCAGAAACTCTTCAAATTAACAGTGTGGGGCTAGTGCTATTAGCAAATGAATCAAGATATGCAGAGTATTGGGCTGAAAAGTCATTATCTAATTCTTCTGTATATGATTCTTATGCCGATCGTCTTGAGTTTTTGACAACGGAACTACATTGGCAACTTAGCTATTTTAAACTTACTGGCTCACTAACAATTTACGATACTGCAAACCTTGGCATTACAACCTATGACATTGCCAGGATAGTGTATGAGTCTCCAGATCTTAACTTGGTCAAGCAATTTCAATCATTGGATGGCAAGTCACTAACTTTGATGAAGAAGCAAATCAGTTTTGCCTACTGCTGTACGAATTTTTGCGGTAATTCAAAAATAGCAGAGCAACTCAGTCATTCTCAGTCTTGAAGTCAGTCATGCTTCAAGTTTGATAAGAACATACAGAATTTTCAGACAGGAGAAGAATCATGGTACAAGCTTTTGACAAGATCAGTCTGCTTTTACGTTTAGCTATTGGTGTGATTGATAATCCTAGACTGGAAATGACGGAAACTTGCCAAAGCAGCAAAGACTCAAATTACAGCACAGAAATTCTCGCCCATCGTCAAACAGTTGAACGCATCCGCAAAGTTCAGGCAGAGTACCAGATTCGAGGCTGGATACGTTAAGACCCACATTCCGCACCCCCAAGGGGCAGCGTAGGCGGATTGAAGGGATAAAAGTGAATCATCCGAGATCAATAGTCGGGACATTTTTTCTATGGCCCAATGGCTTATTCCCTAGGACTTTGAGGCGAGCGTGGATAATTAAATCAATGTCATCTCCACCCCTGACGCGGCATTTAATTCGACTTTTTTATGATGCTTGCCCTGTAAAGCTTGTAGTATCGTTCCAAAAACTGTCCGGAGTATTGCTCTGAAAACGGTATTAGAAACTGATGCAACAAATAGTTGCTTCTATGCAGAGTCAATGGCAACAGCTCTGGCAGCACCTTTTTTGAGAAATTACTCAACCCGCAAGCACATTCTACCAAAGTATGAAGATGGCTTACCTAAATACAAACTGAAGCAAGCTCTTGAGTACATGAATGTTCATCTAAGTGAGAATCTATCATTAGCCACCCTTGCAGATGAATTGCAGATTAGCCAGTACCATTTCTGTCGATTATTTAAGCAATCAACTGGAACGACTCCTCATGCGTACTTAATTCAGCAGCGAGTAGAGAAATCGAAGCAATTACTGAAGCAGGGAGAAGGCACGATGAATGACATTGCGATCGCGTGTGGTTTTGCCAATCCCAGCCATTTTGCTAAGCATTTTCGCAGATACACAGGCATTTCACCAAAGCAGTTTCGCATGATGTAGCAAGAATATGTTCAATTCGCAAGGAAGTGTTCGACTTGAATCTGTAGAACTTATTAAAGTTAGTTACATAGAAATTAAGATAGTTTAAGAAAACACAACCAATTCTTCTCACAGTAATTGAACTGAGGAAAAACTTGTAATCCTCACACTTGTGTCTCTTCTACGTCTTACTCTGATTTTTACAATACTATTCTCACCTGTGGAAGTGTAAATCATGAAACTTTTTCGGAGCCTCAATCTTTCTCTCGCGATCTCAACCTGTGTTTCCATTACTGTCCAACTGTCGATGCAAAGCCTTCCTGCTCAAGCAGGCTCAAATGGTTGCGGTAGCGGTATAACGGGCAGCATTACCCCAAACGCGCCAGCAGGAACTAGCTTTAAATCTGCGTGCGAGCGACACGATAATTGTTATGACACGCTCGGTGCAAATAAAGGAACCTGTGATGACCAGTTCCACAATGATATGCTAACAGCTTGTCGAGAAGCTTTCCCAGATGGTTCATTTCTCGGAAAGACGATTCGGAAGCCTCAACGCATTGCTTGTAATGGAGCCGCTGATACCTTTTATCAAGCTGTTCGTAGCGAAGGCGGCAAAGCCTATCAAGATGCTCAGAGAGAAGCTTCTAAGAAAGCCAATCAGCCCGCCTGCTACAATGTGGATTCAAGACAGGGATGGCAGTATGTCAATCTTCCACGCTCATACAATCGTGTAGCCAGTGTTAGTGGTTCTTGGTCAGTCGATGCAAGAAGTTACTCCGGTGTGGGACCAAGTGGGCATTCAGGCGAGGCGGCAAGCAAACTTGAGCCGTACAAGCAGTACAAATATGACAAAAACATTCCGTTTGGAGGATTGTTAGTAGATATTCTAACGGCTGGGTATGGGTACGTCTGGGTTCGCAGTAGTTCGCAATCTTTACCTAAACCAATTTCACGGATAGCCATGAGAATTAATGATGCAGACAATGCCCTCGGAGACAATGCTGGTACACTCCAAGTCTGTTTCGGTAACTAGAATACTATGCCAAACGCCATTCTAATCAGAATTTAAGACGTAACCATGTTAGGTGATTTTTGTCACATAAAAGTATCCTAATATTTCTTTACTCGCTTTGAAAATTCCTTGAAGACTCTAATTAAAGTTCACCTGCTGAGAGAAACTGCATAATGAATCCCCTGAGAATTGTATTTAGGAAATTACTGAGTGTTGTTTTAGTTTTGGTAGTAACTCTTTTCTCGTTTCTAAGTTTTCCTCAAGTGGCTCTCAGCCAGAATCACCTTTCAACTGTACAGATCGCTTTATTACCTCAGAATGAGGGGGCGAGCTTTCCAGACATTCAAGGACACTGGGCACAGCATTATATAGAGCCTCTGGCAAGTTTAGGGATTGTTGTAGGTTATCCAGAAAACGGTCAATTCAAGCCAGATAATCCAGTAACGCGCACAGAATTTGCAGCAATTATTAATAAAGCATTTAATCCTTTAGCAGAAAGACCTACTAACGAGTTTTTGGATGTTCCAACAAACTTCTGGGGCTATTCTGCAATTCAGGCTGCTTATCAAGGCGGATTTCTAGAGGGCTATCCAGACCGTAAGTTCCAGCCAGGACAAAATATTCCTAGAGTAGAAGTATTAGTGTCTTTAGCAAACGGCTTAAAGATACAGCCTGAAGATATAGGTGTACTATCCTTATATGCTGATGCATCTCAAATCCCTGACTATGCTATTCCTGCAATCGCTGGTGCAACAGAGCGGCAAATGGTTGTTAATTATCCTGATCTAAATCGACTCAATCCCAATAGAACAGCCACTCGTGCTGAAGTTGCGGCTTTTATTTACCAAGGACTGGTTTATTCAGGCAAGCCTCCAGGTGGGGGAGCAAGTTCTCCTCCTGGTAAAGGATCAAATGCAACAAGCCAAGGTCAACCAGGTCCGGGGGTAGTGGTTGTGCCTCCAACAGTCGTGGTTGCAAGCCATAATGGGGAGCCAAATGGTGTATTTGTTAGTATTATCGATTTTCCTAGTATTGATGGACAGTCATTAAGTTCTGGGCAGTCAATTGATATTAAAGCTGAAGCCCGAGATCGACAAGGGAGCGATCTTTCCTCAACAATTGTCTGGACTAACTCAACAGGGCAGATTGTTAGTCGAGGATCTACCCTCACTTTTAGTTCTACTGATACAAAGATTGAAACACTAACAGCTACTGCCAGGGCAAAAAGTGGTCAAACGAATAATGCAAGAATATCCTTTGCGATAAGTCCTAGTGACATAATCACTCCACCACACGTCAAGCCGCTTCCTGATGAAGCTATTGTAGAGGAGTCTGAAGGTCAACAAAGCTTAATTACAGACGTAACAGGTATTCCTGGAAGGGTTTGCTTTACGAATGATCGTGGTGCTTGGAGACGAGTAGGGACAATGCCCACACTTAGGGTCGGCGATGTCATGCTTGGAGCATCAGCAACGATTCCTCCAGTGAAAATTTTGAAAGTTCTACCATCTGAGAATAATCAATCCTGCGTAGAAGTTGGTTTTGCGACAGTTGAGGAATTCTTCCCAAAGCGTAAAGATGGAGAGCCATTTGACATTCCGTCGTTGCTTAAGGACTCAGATCGCATTATTAGCTTCAACCCTGAAGGAAGTGGTTCAGCTCCGATTGATTTTTCTAAGCCCCCTGCTCTTGAAGATGGCGATTGGCTTTCAATTGATCCATCTCTACCTTCTAATATTGGCAGACCTTACCCTGGAATTGCGCTTCCCTACCCAAAAGGAACCAACCCGCGAGCTAGTGTACCAGTTGCAAGTGGGGTCAACTATCCGTCCTCAGAGACTGGAAAGTTGCCTAATGTAAAGCTCGGCACTGGATCAGACTTAGGATCTAGTAAATGGCCCTCATACATAGGCGCATGTATCAGAGAGGAATATACCCGACGATATCGACTTGCTCAACAGAAAGCAGTTGATAAAACCTTTGCTCAAAGTAAGAGCAGTCAAACAAAAACTCAAGACTACCCGTTTGAACGACTGCCGTCCCCCGATAAGATTGTTCCACCTAGCAAATATCAGTTTGCTTTTGATCTGAAATCATTACTAGAGGAGAACGCCAACCGTCAATCACCAGAGCCAATTCGTACTGAACCAACTCAAATGAATGCTGCGGCAGGTCGAAAAACATCAAGTCGCTTCAAATCTACAGCACAAGTTGAACACAAACAAGAGCTAGAATTTCTCGCCTACTTAGGATTCAACACCAAGATGGAAATTCCTAAAAACGGTAGTCAGTTCAACGGAGTTGACTTCAAAGACTACAAAAGCGTGATTGGATTTATTGGTGGTAACTTCTTCACATTCTCAATGGATGTTAAGATCGATGAGACTCTGATGGGTGGAATTGCAATGGATGGGCTGTACGACTTGAGGGCAACAAAAGTCATCCCTATTCCTACAGGTTTTGAAGGACCCGGCGCGTATAGAATACCTTTCTTTATAGGTCCTATTCCAGTGTGGATTGATTTCCCCTTTGCAATGGACTTGAGACTGACCGCAGGTTTGCAAGCCGGATATAGAGAGGGGGTGATTGGATTTTTACAAAATGGTTATGGCGACTTTACATTTAATGGCAGTTCCAATGGACTTACGTGGATCACGGATATTGATAATAAATCAATTGTAGGGTCTAACTTTTGCGGCAGATCTGACCTCCGTGGCGACGCTGAAGTTAGACTCCAACCTCATATTCAAGTTTTGCTCTACAGTCTTATGGGACCGGAGGTAGCTCTTGAGCCATACGCTCGCTTAGATGCCCGCCATCCACAAACAGAGTTAAGTATTGTGGAACCTCAAAAGCCAGCAGATTCATCTCCTGTAGCAGTCAAGCAAGATGAAGAAATTCGTTTGCACGCAATTGCAGGAAATACAATATCTATTCCAATTACTGCAAGTACAGGTGTAGATTTTGCAATGACGCCTGTTGTTATCAATGATTTCATTGCTCGAAAAATACCAAGTAGGAAAGTAAACTTTGGAAAACTTTGCCTACCTTTGCCTAAGCCACCTGAAGATACGACTAGCAGAGTGGTATGGGGAGTTTTAAGTGGAGGAGTTAGCGAAGTGGCTAGACAAGTTCCTGAGTGTACTGAACCAATAAAGATAAACTTTAACCCTAATGACTTCTTCAGAAGAACCTTCACCTTCAGAACTAACTTGGTAAATAAACAGAAGGATGTTTCTGTTGATATACCCGTAGTTGAACCCTTTAATCGTATTCTTCAAGGACTTTTTGATCAAGCTACTCTCATTTGGACTTCAGAAAAAACAGGAGAATCGATTGCAGCTTCTAACCCTGGCTCAACTTCTTTTGCAAACTTAGTCTCTCCTGCTAAATCTAACCCC
This sequence comes from Microcoleus sp. Pol10D4, assembly GCF_036701555.1. NCBI lineage: Bacteria > Bacillati > Cyanobacteriota > Cyanophyceae > Oscillatoriales > Microcoleaceae > Microcoleus > Microcoleus sp. Pol10D4. The sequence goes on along the minus strand of NZ_JAUBRA010000019.1, from coordinate 5,087 downwards.
GGCTCACCTGTAACATTAGGCAAATGTTCTTTGACAGCCGGATTACAGAATTTGAGAGTTGAAGCATTCAGCCCATTTGATGGACGACTTCAACAGCCATTAGGCAAGGCATACGTCCCTATAGAAGTTCAGGTAAGGGAAGAGTGCAACTCTTCTTCTCCATAATGGCTAAGCTCACATTAATGGATGGCAGTGTAATTTAAGTATCTAAGGAGAATCTGATGAAACTTCCGAGAAAGCTGTTGAAGAGAATTACTTTCCTCTGTTTCGCTCTAACCACAGTCTTTCTACTGCTGGTGGCACAGTCCGTCTCTAAGGCTCAAACAAGAGTTCCTGGTCCTGAGCCTTTTCCTACTATTACCCCATCACCTTCTCCGAATGGAGTTACCACGGGGACTTTTCCTGTTAATTTAGGAGGAACATGGTTACTACCTGTGCCAACAACAGATATGGGGTCAGCTAGACCGATAGTGGCCAATCCTGACGTAGCTACTGTTCCTTACAGAGAATCTCGCTCAATTCCTGTACTAGCAAACGATAGTGGTGAAAGTTTGACTGTCATTGACGCGACGAAAGGCATTGACGGTGCAATTACTAGAGCCAATTCTGATGGCACAGTTAGTTATACTTTTAGAGGTAATAGAAATACTGATAGGTTCAGTTATACGATTAGAGATCGCTATGGAAGAACTGCAACAGGAATAGTTTTTATAGAGCTTTCTCAAGCTTAGACTTGGCGATCGCAGCATAACAAATCCTTGCAGCGGCGAAAGGAAAATGATTGGTTGGAAAGCAAAGGTTACTTGTCGCCGCTGAACTCGACCGTTATCCTTATCCTGGGAACTTCTCTCAGGATAAGAACGTTATAACAGGTTCGTATCCTGAGAGATTACCCGATCTGGTGCCAGAATACCTCTAACGGTGATCGCTTCCAGTTTTCCAGTTTCCGGGGGATGCTGTATCTTGACTTTGGCGATAGCTGCTCAAAGCTCCTCAAATATGCCTTCAAGAAAATCTCTGGCGAGTTTACCCAGAACCCTGACTGCTTCAGAATTTTAAGCTGGACAAATGCTCAGTGGATTATTACAACCAGCAGATTCGCAACCATCTGTACGGTAAGACTACACTGCAAAGCAAAAAAAGCAGACTGAGCAATCGGCTTTTGAAGCTGTGATCGCTTCTCTAGAGCAACCTACCGACACATCAGAGGCGAGTGAAGCGGAAGCAACAGTCGATGAGCCTGACATTGTATCAGAGAAATGACGGGACGGCGGGAATGCGATCATAACCCAAATAAAGATGCGATAGATCGCCGTCCCTACAAGAAGCAAGAAGTTCTCTTTTCAATTTAAACGAGTAGAGACATTCTGGTGGAACTTTGCTTCCCAACTGTTACCTTCAAGCAGATTATCGTATGCTCAACCGACCAATTCTCCATCGCAGAAACAAGAACTATCCGCACAACGATAGCAATAGACGCGATCGCATTCGACACACATTGATAAGTTTTCTAGTTTGTAAGTTTCAACGCAACCAGTGCAGCATTCTCGCTTTCTAAGCATATTATTGTAGTTATCACTGCCAAGTGCTCTGTAATTTGCACCTCCAAACAGTGTGATATTAGAACTAGCTTCTTCGGTTTTTCTAGCTTCGACACTAGACCATAAATAAGCCCTCACACGGTCATAGTCCAGCGGAAACACTTCTGTATCGCTTTTTTCGTTATTTAACCATTGAGTCATTCTAGTTTCAAAGCGTTCTCTAAATGTTGCCATTGCAATTACCTCATAAGTAAATAAGACCGGATTAATGCTGATTTCAGTCAATCATTAGGTTCAATATTAACAAGAGATTCATGCCGATTCAATCTGAAAGTCTTTCTCGGTCTTGGTTAGAAGCTATTTTAGTCGCGGTTTTTGTTGAAGTCCCGTTAAGAAATACCCCCGACAGATGCAGTAATGCAGTAAGTATGCAAGACTTTGGAGCGTCGAGTCGAGTATACACCAAGCATGAAAATAGAGGGACACGGGCAGGCCAAGATATTCACGCAAGAGGAAATCGAACTCTTGTTCAACGAAGGTTTGCAGAGCGACCGAGATCGCGCCCTCTTTGGAGTTTGTCTCTACACCGCCTGCCGCATTGCCGAAGCGTGCAGCTTGAAAGTCATCGATGTTTTCACCCCGGCGGGTGTCATCCGCTCCGAAATGATTATCCGCAAGGGCAACACTAAAGGCAAGCTCGGCACCCGCACTATCCCGATCATTCAAGAGTTGAGGCTGCTGTTAGAAACCTACAAACATCCCGAACACCCCTACCTATTCCCCAGCCGCCACCTCAATCACCGCTGGAAGCACGCAAACCCGGAAGCCGCCTCTCATCTATTCCAAGAAGCCTGCGAACGAGTCGGCATCATCGGCGCTTCCACCCACAGCCTCAGAAGGTCAGCACTCACTCAAATGAGCAACGCCGGGATTCCGCTGCGGATTATTCAAGAAATCAGCGGCCACCGCAACTTAGAACAGTTGCAGAAATACTTAGAAGTGCGGCCCGACCAAGTAAGGGGAGCCGTCTCTGCACTCTCTACCCTTTCCTACGTCAGGAAAACTATATATCCTGATTTAGCACCCCCAACGCCAGAAAATCCGTTGCCCCCTCACCAACACCCGCAAGCCCAAGCAGACTCTGAGCCTGAAGAAATTCCCGATTGGTGACGAGCAATTTTAGATTTTAGATTTTAGATTTTAGATTTGGGATGCAAGGATTAAAGTCACGCATCAAGAGCATCGAATGCCGATCGCTTTCTTTCCCAAGGCAGAAGCCCTAACCCCTGGATTTGTTGCAATTGTTCGTCATTCGGGCGATCTCGCGTAAAATAAGAGCTTGTACGAGGCGGTGCTGTTTGTTGTTGCCGAAGATGAGGGAATCAATCAAGGACGTGGGAAGATAACACGAACGATGCCAGCCAACTACAAGGATAAATACAGCTAATAAAAAGATGTATATAGCACAATTAAACCTATCTATCAGTGATATTACTGGCATTGTTCAGACTATTGCAGTAGTTGTATCACTGATTTATTTGGCAATTCAAGTTAAAGAAAGTACAAAAGCAACCAAGGGTGCAACCTATCAATCAATTATTAGCGCTTGTGCAGAGCTTGAGTCACGTATAAGCCAGGATGATGAAGTGGCGCGGATATACAAGTTAGGCACAACAAATCTGGAAAAATTAAATGAGAATGAATTCACCCGGTTTAACGAGCTTATTTGTAGTTTTTTTAATCTGTATGAAAATTTGTATTATCAATATAAAAATAAGTTGTTAGAAGAAGAATTATGGGCTGGTTGGTGCCTCAATATGCGGAATGACTTACAACAAAAAGGGGCAGCAGCTTGGTGGAACTCAAAAAGTCATCTTTACAGTAAGAGCTTCCGTGAATATGTTAATTCAGGAAAATGTCCAAGAAATTAATTTTGCTTGTATAGCATAGCCTATCAACTGATATCAATATAATAATGTTGCTGGAAGGGGGAAAGGAATGAGTGAAACTAAACAATTACAAATCGCAATTCCCAAGGGAGAAATCGCCCGATTTTGCCAGCGTCACCATATCCGCAAACTGTCTTTATATCGAATGCCGCCCTAGTCGATGAATTGAGAAGTGCGGCAGTTAAAGTGGCGATCGAGGAAGCTTTAGACCAATTGCCCGAAAGCTACTCAACCGAAACGTATCAGCGCAAATGTCAAGAGGTTTACCAGCACGTCTACGAATGTTATTCTGAGGCTGGGCGCAGTATTTACACCGCCGCAGCTTGTTAAAATCCTCAATCATGTGGAGCGGGTGCATCTCCAAAACCGGCTCAAAGGAGAATTGTTGACAATGTGGCTAAAATTTGGTGTTGCTCTCAGTGGCGAACTGACGAGCATTGATGAGGTTGTGCGCGGAAAAACGAATCTCGCTTGCCTCTACTGCGGTGGCGGATTAACAGCAAAAAAGGGGAAAGTGAAAGAACATCACTTCGCGCACACCGGGGAGACTTGCAAGCCCGTGTCACAGCGGATTAAAACCAAAGCTTTCCCATCGCTGCCCTTGTACGATAATTTCACCATCCAGCTTAAGGGTGAGGAATTGGAACAGTTGAAAGTGCTGTGGAAGTGCGATTCGTTGATTAGTGAATCTCGGTAATCAATCCGTAAATAACTAATCCAGTGAAACTTGACCCCTAGGTTGAGCACTGAACTCTCAGATTGATGAAGGTGCAAGTCCTTCCCGCAAGATTCATGCGTGACTCCTTATCTGCTCACACCGACCAAGCTCAATTCTTGGAGAGTGAAGCTGGGAACAGGGCACAATCAGACGGCTGTTATGGACTGACACTGGTGCTAACAGGGAGTTCCTACGGTGAAACCGAGCCTAAAAAAGTAACTTACACTTAGGCAGGGCATAACTTAAAAAACCCTGACCTCATCAGAGCTAAAGCCCGACGCATCATTTCCACAATAGCGTCCAGAATCTTGGGTTTCTGATAGTTAAATTGGCTACACCTAACGGAACAATCAATCATCTGAGGGAACGAATAAAAACGACTTGAGAGTCATGGATACGTCGATTTCCATGTAGGTAAGATGAGATACGGAACTCTCTCAAGACGGGTAGGATGCGAAGTAATTTTCGCAAGGTATTCAGAAAACACTCAACAGAGTAGAGCATGATTAGACACAGTAGTAATACCAGTGAATCTTGGAAGAATCTACCGTGGAAGAAGTTCCGCAAAGATTTATTTCGCCTACAAAAGAGAGTGTTCAAAGCGGTTCAAGCAGGAAACAAGCGGAAAGCGCAGTCTCTGCAAAGACTTATTCTGAAATCCAAAGCTGCTAGATTCCTAGCAATTCGACAAGTAACACAGCTAAACGCTGGCAAGAAAACAGCAGGTGTTGACGGTGTAAAATCTCTCGGCTTTACAGGACGTTTCTACCTAGAAACAATACTTAAAGAGTCGGCAGGTAATTGGCATCATCAAGGACTACGGGAAATCCCAATCCCAAAAAAGGACGGGACAACCAGAATGCTAAAAATCCCAACTAT